>JABJFC010000001.1 GCA_018662925.1 Alphaproteobacteria bacterium
AAAATGATGGTAGTTTCATAATTATATTTCTTAAGAAGGGGTTACGTTTTCACCTAAAGAGTGTAACCCTTTTTCTCTCCTTTTCCAGCTATTTCCTCGCTCTCAGAGCTTTTTTTAATTCTCTATCGCGGATCCTGGGACATAAGCCTCTAAAAAATTTCATTTGTAAAAAAACACAACTTTGCTACACTTCCGCAACACTTGGTGACGCTACTGTTCTGGGGAAAATGAAAAAGTTCAACGAATCTTCCAACATCATGTCTATCCCTATGGAATGGGTGGGGCCCATAAAGATCATAGGGAATACTCTTTCAGAAGAAGTGACGGTCCCCCTTGCCACATTTGAAACGCCTTTATTTCGCTCAACATATCGTGGCGCAAAAGTAACGACATTGGCTGGCGGCATTCAGGTGTCATTGGTTAGTGAAGGAATGACACGATCCATTTTGCTGGAGGCAGCAACGGTAAAGGAAGTTCTCAGTTCTCTGCATCAGATACAAGAACGTTTTGACGACCTAAAAGCCATTGTGGCACAAACGGGCCGGTTCGTACGATTGGTTGAAATGACGCCACAGGTTGTTGGAAATTTGCTTTACCTGCGACTCAAAATGGAGACGGGTGATGCTTCTGGACACAATATGGTGACCAAGGCAGCAGATGCATTGTGTCAGTGGATTTGCAATGAATACAATCAGTTAAAATATGTATCAGTGAGTGGGAATGTTTGTGCCGATAAGAAAGTTTCGGCAGTAAATGGACTGCTAGGGCGAGGAAAGTATGTGGTGGCAGACTGCTTGATTCCAGGAAGACTTTGCCAACGCATTCTGAAGACCTCTCCAGAGGACATTGTGCAGCTCAATATTAAAAAGAATCTCATGGGGTCTATCGTGGCTGGAGGAGTTCGAACGGCCAATGCCCATTTTGCTAATTTGCTGTTAGCTTTTTATTTGGCCACGGGCCAGGATGCGGCAAATATCGTGGAGGGCTCTCAGGGAATGGTTCATTGTGAAGTTCGGGGAGGAGATCTCTATTTCTCTGTTACCTTGCCCAACTTAATTGTAGGAACGGTGGGCAATGGAAAACATTTACCACTGGTTCAAGAAAATCTCGAAAAACTGGGTTGTTTGATAGAACGGGAGGTAGGGGAAAATGCGCGCCGACTTGCCTGTATATGTGCCAGCTCAGTGTTGTGTGCGGAGCTATCTCTGCTGGCGGCACAAACCAATCAGGGACAGTTGATGGAGTCCCACCTCCGTATTGAACGGCAAGAGCAGAGGCAAGTTTCATGAAGGTGGGGATTGATGCCATCAGTTTTTATACGTCTCCCTATTACTTAGATCTTAAAGAGTTGGCTAAGGTGCGTAATGTTGATTATGACAAATATGCTATTGGCATAGGTCAAGAGAAGATGGCTGTGGCTGCGCCCAATGAGGATGTGGTCACCCTCGCAGCCCATGCAGCTGAACGACTTCGAACCCAGGTTGATTTTTCTCAAATTGATTTTCTCATTTTTGCGACTGAAACGGGCATCGATCAATCAAAGGCCGCCGGCATTTACGTGCATCACTTGCTGGGATTGTCGTCTCATTGTCGAGTGCTTGAGTGCAAGCAAGCTTGTTATAGCACGACAGGAGCCCTTCAATTGGCACTCTCTCGGTTGAAAGAGTTTCCAGACTCAAAGATATTGCTTGTTGCCTCAGATATTGCTCGTTATCCCCTAGAGTCACCGGCGGAGCCGACTCAAGGCTGTGGGGCCGTTGCCATGATTCTAAGCACTAATCCTCGTGTCATGTCCATCGATCGGGAGAGTGGTTATTTCACTCAAGATGTCATGGACTTTTGGCGACCCAACCACATGAGGGAAGCCTTGGTGGATGGTCACCAGTCGACGAAAATATATTTAACGCTTCTTGAAAAAACTTGGGATCAGTACAGCGAGGCTTCTGGCCGAAACTTTCTGGACCATGACCATTATTGCTTTCATTTGCCCTTTTCCCGCATGGCTGACAAGGCACATGTGCGATTGGCAAAGAGTTGTGGTGTCTTAGAGCCTTCTGGTGGCCATATAGAAAAGACAAAAGTTTACGCACGAGATATGGGAAACGCCTATACGGCCTCACTTTATATCTCACTCTTAAGTCTCCTAAACTTGACTCAGAAAGATCTTCAGGGCAAAAGAGTCGGATTTTACAGCTATGGATCAGGAAGCGTTGCTGAGTTCTTTAGTGGGGTCATTGAGAAGGGATACCGTGATGCGTCCTTTGCTCAGGAACACGAAACCATGCTGAAAAAGAGAGAGGCTATTTCTTATGAAACCTATGAGATGTATCGTGGATTTGATCCCTATAATGAGGAAATGACGGCCCCTACAGACAGCTATTTTCAGTTTGTCGGAATTGAAAAAGAAAAGAGATTGTACAGAAAAGAACATAATTAAAAACTGAGATGTAAATCTTTGTCCAATTTGGATTTTATCTGGGGCTGTTCTCCAGGATTTTGTTTCAATAGCACCTGAAGATGTCAGGTTGAATTTACTAGACTTTAAGGGTCTCTTTCCGCTAGAATCCACACTGAGTAATGGAAGGGGCGCTGCCTCTAACTCTTTTTATGATGAGAGGAAATAATATGGTTTCTGGTCCAAATAGAACAGCACAACGCACAGCAGCATCTGTAACGGTTGACGAGGGTTTGCGCGCGCACATGCTCCGTGTGTACAATTACATGGCTTCAGGTTTGGCGCTGACAGGTATTGTAGCCTATATGGTTGCTGGTGTTCCTGAGTTAACGAGTCTATTCGTATATTCCCCATTGTCATGGTTGTTTATTTTAGCGCCGTTGGGGCTTGTATTGTTTTTAAGTTTTCGCATTTCTAAGATGAGCTTTGCATCGGCACAGGCAGCTTTTTGGATATACGCTGGCCTTATGGGTATATCGTTGGCTTCGATCTTATTGATGTATACAGGTGAAAGCATTGCACGCGTCTTCTTTATAACTGCGGGTACCTTTGCTGGCATGAGCATATATGGGTATACCACAAAGCGGGATCTAACAGGCTTTGGTCAGTTCCTTATGATGGGATTAATTGGCATCATCATTGCGAGTGTGGTCAATTTATTTCTGCAAAGTTCGGCACTTCATTTTGCTGTTTCCGTCATTGGTGTCTTGGTGTTTGTGGGTTTAACGGCTTATGATACACAGAAAATCAAGCATGCTTACTATGAAGCAGATAGTTCTGAGGTTGCTGGCAAGAAAGCAATCATGGGCGCATTGATGCTCTATCTAGACTTTGTAAACCTATTTTTAATGCTGATGCGTCTTTTTGGAGATCGCCGCTAGTCTAGCTAACAGTTTCTACACCCTGAACTGAGCCCAGAAAGAATGATTTTGGGCAGTTCGGGGTTTTTTATGTCCGGGTTCTTATATTTGAAGATGCTATTGAGGTAGCAGAACCTTGCTTAATCTTTGCTCTGTCGGATCAGCATATACACGGGAGTGCTTGCAAAGAAAAGAAGTGCCCCTAGGAAGACCAAATTTTCTCCTGCACCAATAAGAGCCCAAATCAAAAAGAAAAAAGCGATGGGGACCAGAATGCAGTCAAATAACTCTGGCTTTCCTGTCGGGCTCATTTTCCGCGAGAGGACGGCCTTAGCTATCACAGCATACAGATAGCATATAAGGATGGAAACGGTAGCAAGTCTGATGATGAAGCTAAAGGTTTCTACGAGTCCCACATTATAATTTATAATCAAAAGGGCGGTGATCAGGGCGCTTGTTATGAGGAGACCAAAAACGGGAGCTCCACTTTTAGAAAGCTTTCCGAATCGACTTGGGAAAAGTCCATCTTGGGCGGCAGAAAATGGGATTTGGCCTTGAATAAGTATCCAACCGTTTAGGGCGCCCAACGAGGAAATGATGGCTCCAATGGCAAATATGGGTCGAATCCAGGGACCATATTCTCCTCCGAATAGAGAATAAGCGGCATCTGCATACGGAGCATGGGAGTGTACTAAATCTCCGTGGGGTACTAGACCAAAAACGGCAATGGCTCCCAATATATATACGCATGCGACAATGAAGGTTCCAATAAGCGTAGCTCTTGGGATTGTCCATTTTGGATTCTTGACAGATCCTGCGGGGATGGTTGCTGATTCAACACCTATAAAGGCCCATAGGGCCATGGTTGCCGCTCCGTTAATGATCGTCCAATCATTTTGACCCGTTGAATTCCAGGGGGTGAAATTATCGAGATCTATATAAAAAATGCCGATACAGGCAATCACCAAAAGGGGGATGAGTTTTAAAATAGTGGTGACGACTTGTACGATTCCAGCTGTTCTTATTCCTTTGGTGTTAACAAATGTTACGAGCCATAAAAGAGAGAGAGCTATTGCAGAGGCTAGAAATCTGTTCTTGTCCAATTCGGGGATGAAAACCGAGAGATATGCGGTGATCGTTACGATAATGGCGGCATTTCCGATCCATGCAGATATCCAATAATTCCAGGCGACCTGAAATCCGATAAAATCTCCAAAGCCTTTTCGACTAAAGGCATAAATACCACCTTGCAGGGGCATGATCATACTAAAGCGCGCAAAAATGGTTGCAAGGACGAGGACCGCTCCGGCCGTTATGATCCAACCAAAGATGGACAAAGGGCCAAAAGGAGCCATGGCTGCTGGCAACAAGAAGACACCAGATCCAATCATATTCCCCACCACAAGACATGTAACGGTAAATAGTCCTAGTTCTCTGTGGAGCTTAACTTTCTTCAATGGATGTCTCCTATTTTACTCATCGCCTGTTCTCAATGCTTCTAAAAACGCACTTTGGGGGATATCTACTTTCCCAAATTGTCGCATGCGCTTCTTCCCTTTTTTCTGCTTATCTAAAAGCTTTCGTTTCCGACTCACATCGCCACCATAACATTTGGCAAGGACGTCCTTCCTGAGCGCAGAAACAGTTTCACGAGCAACAATCTTTCCTCCGATGGCGGCTTGGATTGCCACCTTAAACAATTGCCGATGAATGAGTGTTTTGAGGCGAGCACACATGGCGCGCCCGCGTTCTTCGGCACGTGATCGAAATACAATGGATGAGAGGGCGTCGACAGGATCGCCATTAACCATGATGCTGAGTTTAACCAACTCTCCCTGCACATAGTTGTCTATTTCATAATCAAAGCTGGCATAGCCGCGACTGATAGATTTTAAGCGATCGTAGAAATCAAAAACCACTTCGTTTAGAGGCAACCGATAGGCTACAAGTGCCCGGGTGCCAGCATAAGTAAGATTTGTTTGCTCTCCTCGGCGATCTGTACAAAGACTTAAAATGGCGCCCAAATACTCATCTGGGACCAGGATAGTAGCCTTGATCCAGGGTTCTTCGATAAAGTCTATTTTCACAGGATCTGGCATGTCTGCGGGATTGTGTAGTTCCAATATGTTGCCATTGTTCAGGTGTATTTTATAGATAACACTGGGAGCCGTTGTGATGAGATCCAGATTGAACTCTCTCTCAAGGCGTTCTTGGATGATTTCTAGGTGTAAGAGGCCTAAGAATCCGCATCGAAAACCAAAGCCAAGGGCTGCAGATGTCTCGGCTTCAAAGGTAAAACTGGCGTCATTAAGGCGAAGCCTCTCGAGGCTTTCCCGCAGAATTGTAAAATCAGAGGCATCTACGGGAAAGAGACCACAAAAGACTACGGGGACGCTCGGTTTGAATCCAGGAAGAGGTTCAGCCGTAGGTTTTTTTTCGAGCGTAATAGTATCTCCAACACTACAGTCAGCCACATGCTTAATACTAGCTGTGAGAAAACCTACTTCTCCAGGACCTAGCGCCTCTACTTTTTCAGTTTTCGGTTTAAAGACACCCACTTGATCCACTTGGTAGGTGGCTTTTGTGGACATCATAGTGATCTTTTGACCCGCTTTTAGAATACCATCTTTTATGCGGACAAGAATAACAACACCCAGATACTGGTCGTACCAGCTGTCCACCAAAAGGGCTTTAAGGGGAGCATTTTCCTCTCCTTCGGGAGGAGGAAGCCGATGGACAATGGCCTCTAGCACGTCCTGAATACCAATACCTGTTTTTGCAGAGACCTGGATGGCATCATGTGCTTCAATCCCAATGACATCTTCAATCTGTTCTTTGATCCGGTCTGGCTCGGCGGCAGGGAGATCAATTTTATTCAAAACAGGAATGACCTCATTGTCATTGTCCAAGGCAAGGTGGACGTTTGCGAGGGTTTGTGCTTCCACCCCCTGACTGGCGTCAACAATAAGAAGTGACCCTTCACAAGCGGCCAAAGACCGACTGACTTCATAGGCAAAGTCCACGTGGCCTGGCGTATCCATGAGATTAAGTTGATAGGTTTTGCCGTCTTTTGCCTTATAATTAAGACGAACCGTTTGGGCTTTGATCGTAATGCCCCGTTCGCGTTCGATATCCATGGAATCTAGAACCTGCTCTTTCAGATCTCGTTTATCCAGGCCACCGCAGAACTCAATGAGTCGATCGGCCAAAGTAGATTTTCCATGGTCGATGTGGGCAATGATCGAAAAGTTTCTGATGAGGGAAAGATCTTGGGACGCTGTCATATTAGGCTCTTAGTTTCCCACCGGTTGTTTTTTCAATGGCACCAATGACCTTTTGAGAAATTTGGCTAATTTCGTCATCTGTCAGGGTGCTTTTGGAGGGCTCTAATCGTATGCGAATGGCAAGAGATTTCATGCCCTTATCGATCCCCTTCCCCGAATATACGTCAAAAAGGGTGGCTTCTTTGATCAAGGCATTGTCAATTTTTCGTGCTGTTTGAAGTACTTTATCCGCAGGGGTATCGTTGGACACGACAAAGGCAAAGTCACGCTCAACGGTTTGAAATTGATTCAAGGTGAGGGGCTTCTTTGATTTCCTCTTAGGTAATGGGAGAGCCGATAGATTGATTTCAAAAGCAACCATGGGGCCTTCCACATCCATCTCTTTCAAAATGCGAGGGTGAATTTCTCCAAAGTATCCGAGGATATTCTTGGGGCCCTGTTTCAGAACGCCTGAGCGACCTGGATGATACCATGAAGGAGCGCCTTCCTGGGATACTTGAACTGAGTTGGCGGAAATTCCATATGAGGCCAGCACGGAAAAAGCATCGGCTTTTACGTCATAGGCATCGGCACCACGTTCTTTGGATGCCCAATGGGCGGTATGAGTAGAGCCCATTCGAATGCCTGTCGCCATCAGGGATTGTTGCTCCGGAGAGACGCCTGCGTATTGGGGGCCTACTTCAAACAGGGCACCATTTGCCTGACCACGATCTTTATTTGGTTTCAAAACTTTCAGGAGACTGGGCAGAATGGAAGGACGCATAGACGTCATTTCAAAGCTAATGGGGCTCAAAAGTTTGAGACTTTTGTGAGCACCCTGAAAAAGTCTTGCCTCTTTTTCCGAGATGAACGAATAGGTAATAGCTTCCATAAATCCCCGTTGTGCCAAGACGCGCTTTAGCTTTTCATGAAGTTCCTGAAACGGGGTAAGAGCTGGCTTGGAGATGTCACTCGTTCGAGGCAGAGCTAGTACGGGAATTTGGTCGTAACCATGAACTCGGAGCACTTCTTCGATCAGGTCGTGTTCCCCTTCAACATCTGGGCGCCAGGATGGAATTTTAACGGTAATGGACTTATCGTTTTTTGAGATTGTTTCAAACCCAAGTTTTTCGAGAATCTGAATTGCTTCTTTTGACGTGACAGGTGAGCCCCCTAGCGTATTAAGTCGCTCAAAATTCAGAGTTGATTCTTTTTCAACGAAAGGATTTTTGCCGGCAACGACCAAGTCACTGGCTTCACCACCGCATAGATCTATGATCATTTGAGTAGCTGCTTCAATGCCTGGCAAAATACTATGGGGATCAATGCCGCGCTCAAAACGGGTTCGGGCATCGCTTAACAGATTAAGTTTTCGACCAGCGTGTGCAATAGTAATTGGATCAAAGAGCGCACACTCCAATACCACATCGGTTGTGTCCAGATCACAGCCCGTTGATAAGCCGCCCATGATGCCACCCAAGCTGATGGCGCCAGAGTCGTCAGAAATAACGACCATGGCTGGATCTAGTTCGTAGGTTTCTTCATCAAGGGCTTCTAATTTCTCGTCTTTCTTGGCAAAGCGGAGAGATATATTTCCCTTCAGCTTATTGGCATCGAATACGTGAAGAGGGCGATTGCGATCCGTGGTGATAAAGTTGGTTATATCCACAAGGGCCGAAATTGATTGGTGGCCAGTGACTCCTATTTTCCGCCTAAGCCATTCCGGACTCGGTACGTTTTTAACACCTCGGATCAAGCGCCCTACAAACATGGGACATGCCTTGGAGGCCTTGTCATCGATTTTTACATGAATAGGATTCTTAAAGTTGCCTTTGATGGATTTAACGTCAAGGGATTTAAGAGTTCCCAATCCTTTGGCAGCTAAGTCTCGCGCAATGCCGCGAACGCCGAAACAATCGGCTCGGTTAGGGGTCATGGTGACATCAAATAAAATATCATCTAGGCCCATTTCTTTTGCAAACCCGTTACCGACTTTGGCGTCTTCAGAAAGTTCCATAATGCCCTCCGATTCTTCACCTAGGCATAACTCAACGACGGAGCACATCATACCGTGACTTTCAATGCCTCGAATTTTCGTCGGTTTCATTTTCATCCCGTTGCTTGGGATGATGGAACCAATGGGGGCTAGCACGACTTTCAGGCCGGTTCGCGCATTTGGCCCACCACACACAATTTGGAGAGGCTCTTTTTTTCCAGCATCAACGGTACAGACTTTTAAACGATCCGCATCGGGATGGGGTTTGGTATCGACGATTTGGGCAACAATAAAGTCTTTATAAAGCACCGAAAGATCTTCCATGCTTTCAACTTCAATCCCCAGCATGGTGAGGGCCTCGCCTATTTCTTCTGGGGAAGTCTTTGTTTCCAAATGTTCTTTGAGCCAACTTAGGGTAAACTTCATGATCGGACACCTCCCAAGAAATCGGGGATATCCAGAGATTTAAATCCATAGTGTCGGAGCCAGCGCAGGTCTGATTCAAAAAAGCTTCTTAAATCAGGAATGCCATATTTCAACATGGCAATGCGCTCGATGCCCATGCCGAAGGCAAACCCTTGATATTCGTTCGGATCAATGTTGCAATTTTTTAAGACATTTGGGTGGACCATGCCGCAACCGAGGATTTCAAGCCAGTCTTCACCTGCAGCGATTTTAAATTCGTTTCCGCTTCTGACGCATCCAATGTCTACTTCGGCAGAGGGTTCCGTGAAGGGGAAATAGCTGGGGCGAAAACGGACAGGCAAGTCATCACACTCAAAAAAGCGTCGGCAAAAATCTATGAGGCAGCCTTTTAAATGTCCCATGTTGATTTTCTTATCGATCAAGAGACCTTCCACCTGGTGGAACATGGGTGTGTGGGTCATGTCATAGTCTGACCGGTATACGCGACCCAGAGCAATAATGCGGAATGGCGGTTTTCCTTCGCGCATGGTTCGAATTTGCACAGGGGACGTATGGGTGCGCAGCAAGAGAGATTTTTCCTCTTGCTTCGGAAGATAGAAAGTATCGTGCTCTTGGCGGGCTGGATGGGCTTCGGGGATATTGAGTGCAGAAAAGTTATGAAAGTCATCTTCAATATCTGGGCCTTCCTCTACCTCAAATCCCATATCTCCAAACAGCGCAATCACTTCATCCATGGTTTGGGTAATGGGGTGAATGGCGCCAGAAGCCTCAGGACGAATGGGAAGGGTGATATCGATTTTCTCTGTGGAGAGTCGAGCGTTGAGCTCTTTCTCTTCCAGGGCCTCTTTTTGGATATCAAGGGCGGCAGAAATCGTTGTTTTAATCTGATTTAGGGCGGCTCCCTGGTTTTTTCTCTCATCGGGAGAAAGGGATCCTAAGGTTTTCATGAGGGAGGTTAGCTTCCCCTTTTTTCCTAAGATCGCAAGACGCACATCTTCTAGTTTTTCCAAAGAGTCCGTTTTTGTAATTTGATCAAGAGTATCTTGCGATAGTTTTTCCGCACTTTCCATAGAGATGCTTTTCCTAGAATATTCAACCTCTCAAAATAGACAAAGGGGCCATCAAATGACAGCCCCTTTTTTAATTTTTTTATAAATAATGCTTAGGCTGCTTTTAAGGCTTTCTGGGCTTGTTGCACCAACTCCTTAAAAGTCCCCTTTTCATTGATAGCTAGTTCAGAGAGCATTTTACGGTCAACCTGGATCTCAGCCTTGGTTAAACCATTCATAAATTGGGAATAGGTCATGCCGTGTTCACGGACGCCAGCATTAATTCTTTGAATCCAAAGGGCACGGAAATTACGCTTTCTAACGCGACGGTCTCTATAGGCGTACAAGAGAGCTTTTTCAACACTATCTTTGGCTGTTTTATAACAATTCTTCGAGCGACCCCGATACCCCTTTGCCATCTTGATAATTTTCTTGTGGCGGGCGTGGGCGGTAACTCCTCTTTTAACTCGTGACATAACGTTCTCCTCTTCCGTTAAGCGTCGTAGGGCATAAATTTGCGAATAATACGGGCATCTGGTTGAGACAAAACCATTGTCCCACGAGACTGTCGCTTCATTTTTTGGGAACGTTTGCGCAGATTATGCCTTTTAAAGGCTGCGCCGACTTTAATCTTTCCAGTGGCTGTAACGCGAAAGCGCTTCTTCACACTGCTTTTTGTCTTCATCTTGGGCATTTTGTCTATCCTTAATCATAAAGAAAACCAAATAAACCGCAGATCAGGCATGCCCGGGTTCTAAAGTAACCCAACGCCTGTCCGCAAGCGAATGGAGAACTTATAGACCCTGTGTCGGTGTAATGCAAGGAAAAAGGAGCGAAAAGTTGGGGAGGTTTAAGATATGATTCTGTAAAATCTAACAGTTGGAGTTAGATTTTAGAACAGCAACTGTTAGATTTTACAGAATATGATTTTATATTAGCTTTACCAAACTATCCTCAACAGTAATCTCACCTCCATAATTTCTTGACAAACTAAAGTTTGTAGAATATTTATACATTGATTTTGTATTAATTCTGAAATTTATTACTGGGGTCGTAAGGTGAAATATTTTTGGACTATTGTTTCTTTTATTCTAATTTTTTCTAGGGGTGTCTTTGCTAGTGAGGGAGAAAATTCCTACAATTTTTCTGAAGACGATCGTTTACATTATTCTAACAAACTAAACGATGTGATTCAGGTTCAGGCAGCTGTACGTGGCTTTCTTGCAAGAAAGCAAATAAAAGAGGGGAATGCTGCCCATAAAATTCAGTCCTTGTGGCGCGCTTGGCGTGCATATCATCCCTATGAAATGAAGTGGGATATAAATATCTGGCGCGATTCAGAGAGAAATTTTCGGCGGGGATTGAAATCATTTTTAGGCCGAAAGGATAAGCGAGAAACTGAAGCCGTTAGTCTCTTTATCAAGTATTTTACCTCTAAGCATGCTTCCAAAGAATTGGTTGATATGCTGAGGTCGGATAGCACAATGTTATCTACTAGAGAAAGAATGCGCAAGAAGCATATGAATCAAATAACGCATACAGGGACCTCAGGAAATGCAGAGGACTTTCTATTTTTTGTAGGGGGCCTAGGAAGGGATCATAACACCCCTGGTTTTCTCAAAGACAGTCCCTATACCATTCTTATGGCGTCAGGAACGGATACGGTGGAAGAAAAATATGCTTTTGCCAGTGGGCACCTCGTTCCTTACTCTACGTCGGCTAGTTCTCAACCTGTTAGATTTGGGGAATCTTTATTTTGGATGACTCACGATAAAGCGAGCATGTCGAAACGCTATCATTATAAAACAGGTGACACGGAAAATGTGATCGATGTTCCCTTTGGGGACGAAGTATTGCACGGGGCTCACATGGTTCCAGGTTTAGCTTATCAATTTCTAGAGATCCTTGCGCAATTAGATCACCAATATAGAGACGATCTTTTAGATTTTCTGAGTTCCAAGGCCTCTGAGGAGTCAAAGTTGGCACGTTTGTCGGCGATTGTATCTTACCTTATGCCAGGTGAGTACTATCCAGAAGTCAAAGTTCCATGTCGTGTGAACATATTGCATGATGGCATAGATATAAATTTGACTTCCTACGCTCAATCCTCTCTGTCACAAGTTGACGTAATGAAACGAATGCACGCTTTGATGGAGGTTGTCCGGATATTCAAGACAGAAGACCTTCGTGCATTTCAGGGGCTATACGATAAAAATCCATGGATTTTTGCGGAAGATTCGTATGGCAGAAAATTTGCTGAAAATGTTTTTCGCGGAAAAGTCGAAGCCCTATCGGTTGAAAGAGTGCAATCCATAATCGAGTTTGCGTCCCAAGAGAACTGGCCAGACTCCGTAAAGTTGGTATTACATAACCATGCGATCACTTATGCGGCAGAAAAGGGATTAACTGACCTTTTGTCGTGGCTCTTGAATTTTGAGATGCAGAGTTCAGCTGATGAAAGCATTCGTCTACCTCAACATATGGATTATAGCTCTCCCTTCCTATTTAGAGGCGAATTGTTGGGAGGGAGTGGGGTATTTTCAGCCACGAAAGCAAAACATATGGAATGCGTACAAGTCTTTTTTGATCACGGTCTTAATCTTAGTTATGCGCCCCAAATTCTACAGATAGCTTCCTGGAACAATGACGTTGAAGCTTTTGAGACGGCGCTAACGCTTATGCAAAATTCGGGTCACTCTTTAGAGGGGCTACGTGATCACGAGATCTTGATGCAATTTGCTGCCCATGGAAATGTGACAGGAATGAAACTTGCTGTTCAAGCAGGTGTTCCAGTGGGGTTTGTTATCCCTGCTCAAGCACAAGACAATCAAATGTGGACGGCGTTGCATGCGGCGGCGGCCAAGGGACATATGGACGCTGTTAAGTGGTTGGTTGAACAAGAAGGCATTGATCTTGATGCCAGGACTCTTCATGGAGAAACCGCATTGTTCCTGGCCCATAAGAAGGGTCATGTGGCTGTGCGAGATTATCTTGAATCCTGTGAGGCTTCTACTAATATGGTTCTATCTGAAAGAGAATTATGTGAGGAGCATCGCTTTAATGTAGCAGGCATTGTTACAGGTGGTGGGAAAGTGCTTCTTGGCCGAAACTGGATCTTGGGTAAGAAGTCTGATTTTTATCAGTTCCCTGGGGGAATCGTAGATGCAACTGACGTGGATGAGATTGCTGCCGCTGTTCGAGAGGTAGAGGAAGAAACCGGGCTCCCTATTTCTAAATTACTATCCTCTGGAAAGGTGAAATCTGAAGTGGTTTATACCTATAGGGGCCTCCGAGATAACACAGCCGTAACAACGACTTTTGTTCATTTTGATTTGGGAGATGAATTGGAAAACAGTCCTATTTGGGCAAGTGATGATCTCGCAGAAGCAATTCGCGTGTCCGTGGATGGGATAGAAAGTTTGGAAAAACCGGTACGAAGAAGCAATAGTTTGTTGCTGAAGATGGTGGCAAATTCGCATTCTGAGGGGGTGGAGGACCCGATTTCTGAGGCCCTTATGTACGAAAATTTTGGAACATTCATGATGGATGAAGCTGCTGAAAGTGGAGAGGTTTCACGAATGCGGGAGCTCGTGGATGCGGGTGTTCCTGCGACGCAATTGCACCTCGAGAAAGCAGCAGCGACGGGGAGTCTTCCATTGATGGAGCTTCTGCATGAACGTTCCGTCTTTAAGCCGAGTCAATTTTTGCGAGCCGCGCAGGCCGCTTTGAAGGCTGAGAAATTCGACACGTTTAGATATGCAATGGGCCTTAGCCGGTCAGTTGGTGTGACATCATATACTGTGCCAGCTGAGCAGAGAATATTAGTCGAAATTTTTAATGCCTCTATGGCCCTTGAAAGTAATGAATTTAGCACTCTCTTATTTCCATTGGTCAAAGAGAGTGACCTCATAAATTATATGGCAGCAAAGCTAAGTGAAAATATTCCACAAGTGGACCCTCCTCTTATTGCGGCATTAAAAGCTGAGAATATTGTGATTGCCAAAGGGCTTATAAAATCAGGGGCACAAGTGGCATGTGGATCTCCAGGGTACAAGCAGTTTGATGAAAGAAAGTCAATTTTGTTTCAAATTCCTCTGCATGAGGCAATTAAAAGCGGCGTCCCTGAACTTGTGACCCTTGTTTTAGAAAATGGGGGAAATGTACAACAAAGCAGCGGGCTTTACCAAAAGGATCGTAGCGGTTTCTTTTTGCCAGGTGCCGGAGGGGATTCCATGGATAGTGATGGACGGATGTCGGACGCATTTATCATGAGCTTTATTAAGAGCAATTCGAGGGGTGGAGGCGCTCTATGGAACAATGGAAATGCTCTTTTTGTTGCTATAGAAGAAGGAAATTCAGAAATCGTAAGTCTTATTCTTGAAGCTGAAGACTTGGATCTAACGGATACTCTTGAGAGAGATTTTCTTGGGGAGGTAGAACAAACAGACGCGTTAGAGTTTGCTTATGAAGTAGGAGATGGGCGAGTGACCGAGCTTGTGAGAGAAAAGTTTATAGCCGCTGGATTACGTGAGGCGCCAGAAGAAGATTCTTCCGATTCTGAGTCCAATTATTCGTTCGATGATGAAACTGATTGAGACTAAGAAGAGTTAAGTAATTCTCTTTTTCTTGGGAGCAGAATCTTGACGAAAAAGCTTGATCGTATCCTGAATGGGGGATCCCGTTCCAGACTGCCATAAGAGTTCAAAATGAGTGGCTGTTTTTCTATAGATGCCGCCATTGACGGGGCTGTCGGATTCTTGATTAGAGCCTGTGATAAAGAGGCCACCCTCTGAGAGGCTATTAAAAATATTTCCAACAATTTTTTTAATGGCTTGCTTTGAAAAGTAGGAAGGATTCAGGACATTCATGGCCCGGATAAGGTCTACTTTTCCCCCGATGGGAGAGGCATCCAGTAGGCTATATTTCATGAGTTTGAAACGCTTGTCTTCTTGGGACAGCCTTTGGGCCTTTGGGCAAAACAAGCTGACAGTTCTTGGCTTGAGGGCACCAGTTTCATATTGTTTGAGGATTTTTTTTGCGATCAAAGGCTGAACGAAAAGCCGGATAAGGCGATTGAGGGGGTATCGGTGCCAGTGGTCGCCTCGAATGACATTGAATACAAAAGGCGGCCAAGATATTTCTACAAGCTTACCCGCACTGCTCAGCGTCAGAGAGACATTGCCCGAGGAGATAACCTGAACTTCTGGATCATAGTCGGAAGCAAAATAGGTAAGCTTTGGATAGCACTTTGCAAGCTTGTGAAAAAAATCGACACTTGTGCGACCGTCACTGACACCGGTATCCAATAGTCTCAGGGCCCGTGTTTTACTTGGGAGCTCCCGTTCAATGATTTCGAGCACTTTTTGATCAAAGTTTTCAAAGCGTTTCCCATAGGTTCTTTTATAGGCGCCTCGCTCATCGGCAAAGTTTAATAAAATGCACTCGGCCAATTCATCGGCATTGGGTTCATTTACCACTTGATCATATAGGGATACGGAAATTACCTTTTCCACACCAAAGGGTCCCGTAAAATTCTTTGGGTCTTTTAATTGATTTAGAGTATTTAAGCCAAGTCGTATCATGTGGTTTTTTTGCAGTTAATAGGGCTTTATGCTATTTCATATATTTAATTTTATGTCTACACTTTACTCAAAACGCTTTTGTTAATGTTTTATGGCTACTGAATTATCTGAAGATCGTCAGCATGAAAACACTAGAAAAAAACATGAGAAATCTTTTTGGGAGCAAAGGATCCAGTTGGCTTTCAGCTCTCCCTACAATTACAGATGAACTGTCAGTTCACTGGGGACTATCGGACCTACAGCCAGTGAGCAACATGACATGGAATTTTGTTGCGAAAGCTCTTAAAGACGGCAATGTGCCTGTAGCGCTAAAAATCAGTTGCGACGAAAAATTAATTGCAGATGAAATCAGGGCGTTGCAGCATTTTGATGGACATGGGGCAGTTAGGTTAATTGATTACAACCATGAGCATCTCGCCCTATTACTAAGCCAAATGGTTCCTGGAGATTCATTGCAATCCCTTTATCCCAAATATGCTGAGGATGTTATGGATCATTATGCTCAAGTCGTGCGGAAATTATGTTCAGTGCCCCAACCATCGCACGCTGGTTACAGGCATATTCGCCATTGGCTAACAGCTATTGATAGAGTCGAGGGCATCGGAATACCGCTTCCTTTATTGGAAAGAGCGATAGCACTTAAGAACCGACTATTGGACACCTCAGGCCAAGAATTCCTGCTTCATGGGGATCTGCATCATGATAATATCCTAAACAATGCCAATGAATGGCTTGCCATTGATCCCAAAGGTATTCTAGGGGAAAGAGAATTTGAAGTCGCGGCCTTTGATTTTATTTACAAAACCGAGCTGGAAATTAAACAAGATATCCCCACGTTATTCCATACGAGAGTAGGCAAACTTTCCGAGAAGTTAGACCTAGATCCACAAAGATTATCTGATTGGGCATTTGTAAGACTTATTTTAGGAGCAGCATGGATGATTGAGGACAATGGTGATCCCAGGTGCTTTCTTGCCTTGGCTAAAAGAATTTATGCGGGGTAAAGGAGAGGGGTGCTGAAGTAAATTGCTCCTCAATAACCATTCTTATGAAAACGAATATAATTGGCATTTTTATACACTTTTTTTCTTTATAGCTGGACTTATGAATGGACTCTCTCTAGGTTCGGCTCCCAGACAGACTAGGTTTCACTTTAAAGAAATCAAAGTAGGAAAGACTGAATTATGCTTCGACTTGTTAACCGTTTTCACCTTACAGACAATCCAAAGGCAGATGTTTTATCTGGCCTAACGGTTGCGCTGGCGCTAGTCCCAGAAGCAATAGCCTTTGCCTTTGTTGCGAAACTTGATCCTTTAGCGGGTCTGTATGCTGCTTTTTTTGTTGGAATCATAACAGCTACTCTGGGGGGCGGAGTGGTATGATCTCAGGGGCAACTGGAGCCATGGCTGTCGCTATGGTTGGGTTGGTCGTGGCCTATGGCCCCGAATATCTTTTTGCGGCCATTGTTTTGACGGGAATTCTACAAATTCTGGCTGGGATATTTCATTTGGGGAGGTTTATCCGACTTGTGCCTTATCCGGTTATGCTGGGTTTTGTGAACGGCCTAGCCATTGTCATCTTTCTGGCACAGCTTGGACAATTTAAAAGTGGTAATGTTTCCACTGCGCAGCCTCCTAGTGACACCGCACCGCATGCGATTGATGTCTTTTTCAATGGAGGTTGGATGCAAGGTAGTGAGCTCTATTTAATGGTTGGGCTCACAATTTTAACGATGGGGATTATTTGGATTTTTCCCAAAGTTCCTAAGCTGGGCAAGCTGATTCCCGCGTCACTTGTCGCAGTTTTGAGTGTTTCAGGGCTTGCTGTTGGTCTTGGTCTCGACACACAAACCGTGGGCGATCTAGCTTCTATTGCTGGAGGCCTTCCCGAATTTCATCTTCCTATGGTCCCCCTTACATTTGAGACACTAACAATCATCTTTCCTGTTGCAGTGACCCTTGCTGCCATAGGATTGATAGAGAGTTTACTGACGCTTACTCTTATTGATGAAATAACAGAAACGCGAGGCCGGACTTCTCGTGAATGCGCGGGTCAGGGCCTTGCCAATCTGACCTGTGGCTTTTTTAGTGCTATGGGAGGTTGTGCCATGATTGGTCAATCGATGATCAATATGAGTTCTGGTGGGCGTGGTCGTTTATCAGGTATAACTGCAGCACTGGCGCTTCTTGGTTTTATTCTATTTGCCTCAACTTGGATTGAAATGATTCCCCTTGCCGCCCTTACGGGCCTTATGATGATGGTCGTTATTTCGACTTTCGCTTGGGCCTCCATCCATATCATGCACAAAATTCCGCGTGGTGATGCTTTTGTAATCGTTCTAGTGACCTGCATTACCGTTATATATGATCTGGCTTTGGCGGTGATCATAGGTGTTATTGTTTCCGCCCTTGTCTATGCTTGGAATTCTGCAAAACACATTTGGGTTGTAGAGGGGCGCTCAGACAAAAACCATAAAGTTTATATGTTGCACGGGCCTTTATTTTTTGGGTCAATTTCCAACTTTAAGGATATCTTTAGCCCGAAGAATGACAAGGACGAAGAAGACATTATTATCGATTTCAAAAATGCGCGGGTGTGGGACCATTCTGCCTTGGAAGCTATTGATGCAATGGCAACAAAATACGAGGTGGCTGGCAAAAGACTTCACCTCGTTCATCTCAGCTCAGACTGCCAATTGCTACTGAAAAAAGCAAAAGATATGGTCGAAGTTAATATGATTGAGGATCCCCATTACCGCGTTGTTGCAGATTATTCTGAAATTATAGACAAATTGGACGGTGTTGGCGAGAAATGAACATGGCTCTGTGATTGCTCGTAAGAGCATAGGCTGGCGGAGGGAGCGGGATTCGAACCCGCGATACGCTATAAACGTATACACGATTTCCAATCGTGCGCCTTCGACCGCTCGGCCACCCCTCCGCAAAATTGGGAATCTTTTGCATAACCTTTCTAGCGTGAATCGTCAAGAAGTGGTTACAAGCATTTATGATCGCTGATTGTGAAAACGTGGAATATGATGACCATTAATTTTTCAGGATTTTAATTCCACTTCTCCTAATAAGGCTCTCGTAAGGGCATTTAATTTTTGAAGGCCCTTCGGAGTCGCTCTCATGTGAGTTGGCGTCATTTCCAATAACCCTTCTGTCATATAAGGTTGTAGGATCTCATTATTCCAAACGTCCACTATTTCCTTGCCAAGCTCTTGGGAAAAGTCGGTCTTTGAAATGCCTTGTTGTAATCGAAGTCCCATCATGACCAGTTCCTGAAAGCGTACTTCCCACGAAAGGGAAATAAAATCCTGAATGCCGTGATTTTGCTGTTGGACTTTCTGGGTCCAGGTTTCCGGAGCCCGGTGGCAACGTGTAGCATATTTTTTGCCATCTAAGGTGATGCGTCCATGGGCGCCGGGTCCAATCCCAACATAATCTCTGTATTGCCAATATTGGAGATTATGCTGGCATTCTTGCCCCTCTCGGGCATGATTGGATATTTCATATGCGGGAAGGCCATGCGCGTTCATGATGTCTTGAGTAATTTCGAACAGCTGGGCAGAAGTTTCTTCCTCGGGAAGAGTGTGCTGGCCCCTTGAAAAGAGAGTATGAAAGACAGTCCCTTCTTCAATGGTCAGTTGATACAAAGAAAGATGATCTCCTGCAATGGAGAGAGCTTCTTGAAGTTCCTGCTGCCATTCTTGCACCTTTTGGTCAGGTCTCGTGTAAATGAGATCAAAGGAGTATCGGTCGAAAGTGTTTCGGGCAATTTCGATGGCTTCTATGGCTTCAAGCTTTGAATGGGTACGTCCAAGAAACTGCAACGCAGATGGATTCAGAGACTGGATGCCTAGAGAAACCCGATTAACACCAGCGCTTTTAAAATCTCTAAATTTTTGCGCTTCCACAGAGTTGGGGTTGGCTTCACACGTGATTTCTACGCCTTCATCTGGCCAATGAGACTGAGCGGCTTCTATAAGCGCTTCAACGGTCTTTGGAGACATGAGGGACGGTGTCCCGCCTCCAAAGAAAATACTTCGTAATTTTCGAGGTCCCACGAGGGTGGCCATGTGCTCCATTTCGGAAAGAAGGCATTTTTTCCATAAATTTTCGTCTATCTGTTCCCGCACGTGGCTATTGAAATCACAATACGGACATTTTGATAGGCAAAAAGGCCAATGAATATAAAGACTTAAAAGTTTTTTGCTCATATTTGAAAAAAATTCTAAAAATTAACTATTTGTTAACCTTTTATTGTTAAATTTAAGTTTATGGGAGACTTAAAGGAAAAGAGGAGTCGGGGGGCTTTCCTCTTTTTCTTATGCCCTCATTTTCGTCCCGTTATCCACACATTCCTTCATGAGCTTCCTTAAAGCCTTTGAGCGCGGGTTCACGGCAAGCTTTTCATCGTGGGTCAATTCACCATATGTTTTTGACTCTCCAACAGGACAGACAAAAGCATCATAGCCAAACCCATGATCTCCTCTCGGAGGCCAGACCAAAACAAAATCCGCAGTTTCGGTGATAGTTTCCATATGTCCATCAGGCCAAGCAAGAGCAACACAGCTTACAAAATGTGCCTTAGTGCTTTGCTTTTCTGTTGGGAGGGCATGGATCATTGATCTAATTTTCTCCATACCTTTGTGGCAATCGCGTTCAGGACCTGCCCAACGCGCCGTATGGATTCCTGGTTGTCCATCAAGGGCATCAACACAAAGTCCCGAGTCATCGGCGATAGCTGGAAGTTGAGCGTGTTTGGCGAAAGTAAGCGCTTTTAGGCGTGCATTTTCTTCAAAAGTTGAGCCCGTTTCTTCTACATCTGGGAGTCCGAGTTCTTTAGCAGACACAAGTTCAAGACCGTAATCAGCTAATAAAACCTTAAAATCCTCGAATTTTCCTTGGTTATGAGTACCAATCAGGAGCTTTTTTTCAGTAAGACATCGGCTCATGAAAAGGCTGCTTTAAGGCGAGGCTTGATAAGATGGTCTTTTTGGAACTGGACAAGAGAAGAAACCCCTTCTCGAGCAAGTTCCAACATGTCTTGAAACGCTTTATCTCCAAACGATCCTTTTTCTGCAGTCGCTTGAATTTCAACAATGTTGCCTTTGCCAGTTAAAATAAAGTTTGCATCTGCTTCGGCATTGCTATCTTCGGCATAATCTAGATCCAGGACTGGCGCGCCCTTATAAATTCCACAGGAAATTCCAGCAACAAAGTCGGTTAGTGGGATTGCTGGAAGGACTTTTCTATCAACTAGTTTTTGGAGAGCTATATGCAAAGCAACATATCCTCCTGTGATGGCAGCGGTGCGTGTGCCTCCATCGGCTTGGATGACATCACAATCGAGTCTGATTTGGCGTTCTCCCAGTGCTTTTAAATCTGTGACGGCCCGGAGAGAGCGACCAATGAGCCTCTGTATTTCTTGGGTTCGGCCTGTTTGTTTTCCACGAGCTGCTTCCCGATCTACTCGCGAATGAGTGGAGCGAGGGAGCATTCCGTATTCTGCAGTGACCCATCCTGATCCCGAATTTCGGAGGAACATGGGAACCTTTTCTTCAACTGTCGCTGTACAGAGTACGTGAGTATCCCCAAATTTTGTAAGGCAGGATCCTTCAGCGTGTTTGCTGAAATGGAGATCGAACTCGAGAGTACGAAGTTCGTTGGTTTTTCTTCCGGAAGGGCGCATGGCGAATCCTTTGTATAATATGATTCAACAACCTGGTAGCATTATCCGTACATATCTACGCACCGCTGGGTCATGCAGCTATTCTACAAAAACAATACCACCTTCGAAACTGTACGCACTATACCAAAAGGCTTCACAAAATGAAAAGCATATTTAAAAAAAGTAGGTTCTGCCAGGAAATTCAAGGATAAATCCTTCTTCAAAAATATATGCTCAAAGCATTGACGGTGGGCATACTGAGCACTAAGTATAAGGGGAAATGAAAATAGTGTTAAGTGTTTATTATGTTTGATGACATTGGAAATCGTTCAAGAGAAATCTTTCGCCATTTGGTAGAAGCTTACATGGAGACAGGAGAGCCAATAGGATCTCGTACTCTATCCCAGAGATTAGGGATGAATCTTTCTCCTGCGAGCATCCGTAATATAATGGGGTCGTTGGAGCAAAAAGGTCTTTTGTATTCCCCACATACTTCTGCAGGACGGTTGCCTACCGAAGCTGGGTTGCGTTTTTTCGTTCACGGTTTGATGGAACTTGGCTATTTAAGTGACGAAGAAAAAAAGAATATAGATAAACAGTGCAAAGCAACTGGAAATAATATGCCTCAGATGCTGGAGGATGCATCACTCATCCTTTCTGGCCTTTCGAAATGCGCTGGTTTGGTTATGGGGTATAAATCTGAAAAGGCACTCAAGCATATTGAATTTGTGAATTTGGGCCCTGGCAGAGCCCTTCTAGTGTTGTTGACAGAAGATGGGCTTGTGGAAAACCGTGTATTGGAACTTCCATTAGGGATGCCACACTCAAGCTTGACTCAGGCTACCAATTATTTGAATGCTCGATTAAAAGGGCAGACGTTGCCAGAAGTGAAAGAATCAATACTAGAAGAGCTTAAACAGGATCGTGCTGAGTTGGATGAGGTAACGCGAGGTCTGGTCGAGGCAGGTATAGCCAGCTGGTCTGGTTCAGGAGCCGGAGAGACTTTGATTGTTCGTGGAAAAGGGAATCTGCTTCAAGACATTCATTTTGAGGGAGATTTAGAGCGCTTGAAGGGGCTCTTTGATATTTTAGAGACGAAGGAGTCCTTAATCAGTATCCTAGATTCTTCAATGGATGCCGAGGGAGTCCAAATTTTTATAGGGTCAGAGAACACATTGTTTGATATGTCAGGTTGCTCCATGATTGTTGCGCCATATGGAAATAATCAGAATCAAGTTGTAGGAGCTGTTGGCGTGATTGGGCCTAAACGCATTAACTATGGGAAAATTATTCCCATGGTGGATTATACCGCAAAAGTTATTAGTCAGTTGATTGCAAAAGGAGTATCTTGATGGGAAAGTCACATAAAAGCGAGGCAAATAAGGAAACAACTCGTAAGAAGGCAGATCAGAAAAGCGATAAGCTTGAAGAGTTAGAAGCTCAAGTCGCTAACTTAAAAGATCAGTTGTTGCGTGCAATGGCTGAAACAGAAAATGTTCGAAAGCGAGTAGAGCGTGAGAGGGAGGAGGCTGCCAAGTACGCGATTACAGGGCTTGCACGAGAACTCACAAATGTAGCAGATAATTTGGGCCGTGCCTTAGAGAGTGTGTCCAAAGAAGGCGTTGAGGAAAATGAGTCATTCAAGACATTCCTGGAAGGTGTTGAAATGACAGAGAAAGAATTGCTAGCAACCTTTGCGCGGCATGGCATTAAGAAAATTGAGCCATTGGGTGAGAAGTTTAGTCATGAGCATCATCAGGCCATGTTTGAACTTGAGCATGACGAGTTTGAGGAAGGACACGTAGCAGAGCTTATGCAATCTGGCTATTTAATCCATGACAGGCTTTTAAGGCCTGCGTTGGTTGGTGTGTCCAAGGGAAAGAAGAAAAAAGAGTAACTATGGATAGAAAACATCCTTCTCCATTGGTTTCATTTTAGTAAAAAGTGTGTTAGCAAATTAGTGCTTAGATAGAAAATATTGATATTAGTAAGGAGATGAAAATGGCTTTAGCACAGGTTACGGATGCAACTTTTGAGCAGGAAGTTGTAAATGCTTCTGGCACCACGTTAGTGGACTTTTGGGCAGAGTGGTGTGGTCCGTGTCGTATGATAGCGCCTATATTGGAAACTCTTGCTACTGAGCTCAAGGGCACTGTTAAGATTTTGAAACTTAATATTGATGAAAATCCAAATACACCTTCTAAATTGGGAATATCGAGTATCCCAACTCTCATGATTTTTAAAGATGGGAAAGCAGTATCTACAAAGATAGGCAATTTGCCAAAGAATACAATTTCAGAGTGGGTTCAGTCTTTTATATAGGGTTTCGATTTTTCCAAAAGGGAACCTTTTGCATCTCATATTCTAGGTCATTTCTATGACAGCTTCCATAACGGTTATATCGCCTGTTTACAATGAAGAGAAGAATATAGCTCCATTGTATTACTCCGGCCAGCAAACAGTTTACATTAAGCAGCGTAAGAGACCTCTGATTTTAGGAAATATGATTTAACGATATCAGGACTTTTTTGAGTTCCAAAAAGATATTTGGATATGTTGTGTTTTAACTCGGTGAGAGTT
>JABJFC010000002.1 GCA_018662925.1 Alphaproteobacteria bacterium
ATCTGCTACTCGGCGATTTTTCTCGCCACGATGCTGCTTTCTTAGCTGTTCTTCTTCTGATTGGCTTAAAAACATCTTCATAACAATAGTTTATAAGATGGTTTCTCTTAAAAGTCCATACTTTTATTCACGAAGGGTATAGCAACAAGCAAGGTAGAAGGATCCATCAAAGGATCCGGCAAGACAAAGCTTTGATCAAAGGTGGATCCTTCAGATTTATGGATACTCATGGCATAACCGTAGGAGATATGGGCATACTCTAATCTATCAAACTTAACCACTCTACCTTGGTCTAATCCGACCTTAACCTGACCTGTGGGCTCAAAAGAGGTGATGGTTCCAAAGGTGCCGTTTTTAACCCCCACTTTTTCTTGAAACTGTCCTTTAATAAACTCTATAGGATTGTCATATACTGGCTTTACAAATTGAGAGTGCTGATCATTACGGGTAAATCGAATCTTGTCTCCAATTGCAAACTCAACGCCTTCTAGTTTGAAAGTGTCTTGAAGGTGCCCCTGTTCTTTTAAAGCGTTTCGTATCTGTTGGTTCAGTTCAAAAACATCGCTGTTTCTGTAACTCAGAGCAATTCGGGTTTGATGGGGATTTTCTTTGATATCCGAGAGATAAGCATTTGTGAGAGCCTGAATGGTTTGATCCTTGTCATCAAACCATTTGATGTATCCCTTATCATAATAAGGTGTTAGCCCATCTAAAACCCTTGTGTCATTCAAAAGAGCAGAGCACTCCTTTTGCCACTTCACACGTTGACGCATGACCTCTTTCGTCTCTATACAACCAAATCTCTCTGCAAAAAGACGAGCCATATCCCCGGGTTCCCGAGATTTAATTTGATGGATGTCTTGGACAATGAGGACTTTGGCTCCTTGAGTAGCAGCCTCTCGTAGGAAAGGTTCCCAGAGTGTGCTCCCAATCATATTGGCTTCATCTACAATGATCACAGGATTCTTGGTGAAACGGCTTTTTTCCAGCTGCTTCATCTTGTTAAACGCGTACAAATAAGGTCGCCCCCAGAGCTTGCCGCTTTCCACCAATTCTTTTTGTTTGTCGTATTTGTCCCAAGAATATTTTAAGCTGTGAAGAGTATGGCACGGTATGCCAATTTCTTGAGTCATAATCTCAACGGCTTTTCCTTGAAAAGAAGTTCTCTAATTGCACCCGGGTCAAGGATCTTTTTTTTTCTGTCCACCAACACCAAATTTAGTGAGTTGAAAATAGTCTATCAGCTATCTTCCAGACAGGTCATAGACAAAATTCCTGTGACTCATTCGTCTGTAGTTAGGTCATCTCTTGTCTCCTTTTTAGCATTGGCTCATTTTGGTTGTTTGGCTATGAAAGAACAGCTCCAGGGTTCTCTTCGGAGTCTTAATAATGGGAAAGGCAATATAGGCTTTTCCCGCTCCAACATGTTGTTCGAATAATAAAATAGACCAGGCAATGTGCCCAACGGTGTCAAAGCACCAACCTCATTCCGCCTTGACCTATCTCATCGGTCTTGTTCTTTTCAAAACCTTCCTTCCAAAGAATCTCTTCTTTGAAACTTTTGTATTCTCCTTATCGATTGATAACTACAATACTCATCTTTCCCTCAAGCTGGTTTTTGACCATATTGAAACTCCGATTTGGAAATTAACATTTTACACATGATGATTGAGAGCTTTCGTGCCACAGCTACCATAGCTTTTTTAGTTCCTCGTTTTTGGGCGATCTTAATCCCCCAAACCTTGAGTCTGCTCCACTTTTTTGACCGTGTAAGCATCACAAGAGCTGCCTCCATGAGTAAACTTCGAACATCTGTATTGCCACATTTGAAGATACCCGCTTGGAGAACCCTTTCACCTGAAGAATATTGTCGAGGTGTTAGTCCAAAATATGCTCCAACATTGTAAGGATCTTTAAATCGAGATGGATCATCAAGGGCACATTTGTACGCAATAGCGGTTATCCTTCCAACTCCAGGAACTGTCATTAGCAATTTTATTTCTGCGTCTTTTGCAGCTAGGACATTCAATAGCTTATCCAGTTTTTTAACCTCTTCAATGAGTTGGTCAATACAATTAAGAAGGCTGGATATGCTCTTTTGAAAGATTTCCGGCAAATCATTGAGTGTTTTATTGATACACTCAGAAAACTTTTCAACGCCTATAGGGCCCAGACGGACTCCATATGCCTTAAGCATACCACGTATGGAATTTGTCAGCTGAATTCTTTGCTCAACTAAACGCTTACGAGATTTTAAAACTGATATAATGCCAATATTGTCCCAACTTTTTAGCTCGACTTCTTTATAATAGTTGCAACGTAGAGCATCGGCTATACCACGGGCATCGTTCTTATCCGTCTTATTAATTTGAACTGATAGGATCGCGGCCATCTTACGGGAATCAATACAAATAGCGGCAAGTCCTTCTTCACATAATCCTGTCGTAAGCCAATGGCTCAGACTGCCGCTTTCAAGTCCTACCTTTGTTAATTCAAGCTCCTGGGACTGTAAGTGGTGAGCAATCGCTTTCACATCCGAAAGTTCGTAAACGGTTCATGAAGTGCAGGTTTGGCGTAACCATCAGAGGAGGAAATTTCTTTTAAGCCTTATCAGCTGGTTGTTTCCAGTTGTATGGCAGAAGATTTTCTAGTTTTTCGCCCAAGGGAATTTTTTTCAAAATATCTTCAAAATAGTCAAAGGGGTTAAGCCCGTAGCTTTTGGCCGACTCCAAAAGAGAGTAAATTACAGCACTTGCCTCTGCGCCTTTCACACTTCCCTTGAATAGCCAATTTTTTTGTCCCACTGCAAACGGCCGAATGCACCGCTCAACCTCATTATTATCAATAGATAGTGATCCATCTTCTAAATAAACGTTCAACTCTTTCCATCGTCGCAAGGTATAGCCTATCGCTTCCCCTAATGTACTTTTTGGAGGAGCTAACCCTTGGTGTTTCTCAAGAAACTTTTTCAAATCGTCGAGTATTGGCTGTGATTCTTTCCCGCGAAGGGTTTTGACCTCATCAAAGTTTAGTTCTGACTCTCTGGCCTTTTTTTCAACTCCGTAGAGCGATGCAATCTTTTCAATAGCTTGAGTGGAAACTCCGACCTTCGTTGAGATCTTAGCTATTTCTACAAACTTACGACGCGCATGAGCCCAACAACACAGGTTTTTCACGCTCCCTTTTGAATCCTTACAGACCTTTTTGTACCCTGAGTATCCATCGCTTTGAAGGTACCCTTTAAAGCCACCTAAAAAGTCTGAAGCGACTGTTGCACTGCGCTCAGGAGAATAATCATATATAATTTTAAATTTATCATTTCCTCCTGTTTTATAGACCCACATATAGGACTTTGATGTGTTTTTCCTCCCCCTTTCCCCAAAGACTTGTACGGTGGTTTCATCCGCTTGAATATAACCTGATGACAAAAGATCTTTTCGAAGCAAATCAACAAGAGGTTCTAATAAGTCACCACATTTCATGACCCAACGTCCCAAAGTAGCTCGATCTAAATCAATCCCTGCTCGTTCCCAAATCTCTGCCTGCCGATATAATGGCAAGTGATCGTCATACTTGGAGACCAATATATGAGACAAAAGACCTGGAGCTGCCATGCTTTTGGGAATGGGTTGACTCGGCATGGAAGCCAGAATAACTGTTTCCTCACAAGATTTACAGCCATACTTCCACCTCACATGCTTGAGAACTTTCACTTTAGCTGGAATCACTTCCAACTGTTCGGATGTTTCTTTTCCAATGCAGTGGAGACGCTGCCCACAGGAGCATATTTTTTCATGCTCAGCCAAATCATGGGACACCTCTTCGCGGGGGATACTTTGAGGCAAGGGTTTGCGCCCGCCTGAGGCTTTCCTTTTCGGCTTGGAGGATGGTGTTGTTGATTTTGTGTCATCTTCAGGAGCGGCTTCATCAAAAACTTGCTCCAACCCGGGAAGGATCGGTGCGGAGGCATTTAAAGTCTTTTCGGACTTCCGACCAAATCGATGTTGACGTGCTTGGCACAAATAAGCGGTTAGCTCAACGATACGGGCTTCAAGTTTGACATTTTTTTCTTCCTCGGAAATGAGTTGAGCTTGAAAACGAGCACTCTCATCTTCTAGACGAAGTAGCCTGGTCAAAAG
>JABJFC010000003.1 GCA_018662925.1 Alphaproteobacteria bacterium
TAAACCCAGGGTTAGAATAACTTTTAGCGCTTTGGGTCAATTTAAAAATTTAACACCTAAAAAAATTCACTCTCGATCGGAAAAACTGCTTCCCTTCACACTAGAGGGAGAAATTTAATTTTCTATCGCGGATTTTGGGTGGTGAAAGTCGGTTGCACACTGTGGTGAGTTTTTATATCATTAACTGCGACATAACTTTCTTTTAACAAGAATAAAGGACCAAACTTTCATGGACACTAAAAACATCATATCACTTTCAGCCGCTTTTTTGATTGGGACGGCTGTTACTGTTGTATTGCTGAAATCAGGGGTCGTAAGTGGCACAACATCAGATGCACACGTAAAGGAACTTGCCCTTCAGGCTATTCAAGAAAATCCTAAGGCCATTGGTGAGTCTTTGCAAAAGCTCTTAACGCTTCAAGAGGACGAAGCACAAGAAAAAGCTACCGAGGCTCTTACAGGTTTGCAAGATGATTTAACCGGTGACTCTACTGATCCCGTCATTGGAAACCCAAATGGAGATGTGACTGTCGTCGAGTTTTTTGACTATAGATGCGGATACTGCAAAAGGATGACACCAGTTCTTTTTGAGGTTGTAAAAGCTGATCGTAATGTACGGGTTGTCTTAAAGGACTTTCCTATCTTGGGTCCAAATTCAGAGCTAGCAGCAAAAGCGGCATTGGCTGCTAAGGAGCAAGGTAAATATAAAGAGATGCATAATGCTCTTATGGAAAGTAAAACCAACTTGGATAAGACTGGCATTTTGGCCATCGCAACGACGATCAAAGGCTTGAATGTTAACAAGCTTAAGAAAGACATGGATTCAGCAGCAATTGAAAGTAAACTAAAGAAAAATGTAGAGCTGGCGCTTTCTCTTAACATCACGGGAACACCAGGCTTTATCGTTGGGGATAAAGTTGCTCCAGGTGCCATGAGTAAGGAACAGCTTTTGGAGCTTATCGACACAACACGAAAGACTCAAAAAAAAACTAGCTAATTAGGCTTTTTAGTCAGAAAAAGAGGGCCATCGGCCCTCTTTTTTTATTTAATCGTATTCTTCCCTAGAATGTTCCTAAATTTGTGGGCTGGTAACGCTAGTTAAGGGGGAGCCGAAACTTCTAATTTTTGTTGTCATACTGACGCTCGTCGGCTCTTTCAGGGCTGGGAAGTTCTCCTTGTCGTAAATATCCACCTTGGGTTGAAGGCTAGCCTCAACAAGTTGAGATTTTTTTGTGCGATTTGAACGAGGGTAAAATCTTCCTGCACTTAATATTCTTCCATTTTCTGTGGAGCTTTTTGAGGCTGTACAACCTATAACATCTGCTATAGTAGGACTCCCAAATTCGCTCCTCGAGGGCTTATATTTTCGCGCCACTCTAACTGCTTCAAAATCAATTTTTACGTCGGAACTGGTTTTTTTAGAAACACAGTCGTCAGAAGTTGAAGTGTGAAAAAGTGAAGTGTCGAATTGATATTCAATAAAGACTCTATTGCCATCCGCTGTTCCATCGTCCCAAATGATTTTTAAGCCATTAACACGAAAAGTCGCTTCAACATCCTCGGGATAAGCCGCCAATAGGGCTTCAGTATAAGGTATAGATCCAACTGTAAGATGGGGAAATCCAGGTGCTCTTCGGGTTTTCGAAGATACTTTAGCGCTAAAATTTCTGGATTTTTGGTTATTTGAGAGTGGTTTTAAGGCGCGTTGCTCTATAAAGGAGTGAGTAATTGTTGATTCACAGAGGTGAAGCAGCTTGAATAAGGCGGCATTCTTATTCGGGTGGCCATCCACAACCCAAAATCTATCTGAATACTCCGTAGCGCATTTACCATAAAAAAACAGTTCACCTTGTGCTTCAAGAAAAGTATCTACTGTTGTCTTTAGATTTTTGCACAGAGACCTATGATTTTGTTCGAAAGTGTTCCGATGGTCTATCTTAGAGCAGGCTGAAAGATGAGGCGTGCGTGTTCCACTCACTTGAGAAATTGTTTCATCCTCGACTGTGAATTGTACCGTAAGCTTCGGGCTTGCAGAAAGATTGCTTGCACAAGCAACGCTCAGCAAAAATATTGCTAAAATTTCTCTAAACATTTAATAAAATAATTCTCAAATATAATTTAAATAAAATATAGTAATAGAAATATAGTTATTTATACTATACTTTAACACCATTAATCAACAAAATAATGCTATTGATAAAATGCAAATATTTTAATGGGATCTGGAGATTGAGATATGTTGTTTAATTACTTGGTTTTTAAGGGTTTGCGGTTCTTCAGCTTTTCCCAAGTCCAAATGGTTACCAAGTAAGCTGGAAAAAGAATTCCCCATGATTTCAATTGCTTTAGGAGAGAGCTTTCCCAAGTGAAGCCTGCAAATAGGAATTGTAGTGAGTGGGCGGAGATAAGGAGATCACCCATCAACATAAATAAAGCGACTAGGAGTAACTTTTTTGGGAGGGTTATTTTTCCAGGAAATAGTGCTTTTAGATACTCATACATGAGGCAAGCCCCTGTGAGTGAGAGGAATATGGTCATAATCTTATTTACAGCAGAACTGCTTTTCAAGAACTCTGCATAAAGATAAGGATTGTCCCCAAAATAGGATCCTTGAGCTAGAGTGATTGGTGTTATGATAAACAGGACAAAGAGCCACATCACAGTAACGGCCACAATTGCGGCAAGGATGCCAATGAGAACTCTTTTGCGAAGGGGCATGGTGTCTGAGTAAGTACTCATCAAAAAACCGACTAAAATGAGCGTTGCGAGGGCACTGGGAGAAGCTTGTGTAAAGTATTTCAGCAAAGCAGGCGTCCATAAGCCATGGGTATAAACAATTTCCCAGGAAGGAAAAGAGGCCACCCAAAAGCCATTTAAGAGAAAAATAAGGAGAACAAAATAGAGACCTTGATAAAGTTTTCCAGGCCCAGGAAGGCAACATCTTGAATAATTAAAGGCCAATGTGCAGCCCATGCATTTGGAAAACCCCACTCCTAGTCCTATAAATGCTAGAATTGTGGAAAATTGCCCCATCTGCTGGGTATAGTTTGTCAAGTTTGGATATAGATGACGAAGTACATATTGTTCATGAGTGAAGATTTCTTGGATCCAGCCATCCATTAGAGCCCCCAATGCATACGTCAGGAACATAAACACTAGAAGTCCAATAAACGCGGCTTCTAACAATTTTTGCACTTTACGGTTCATAGCACCCCTACTCATTTTTTTGTAATTTTAGCGTACTTTTGATTTTTTGGGAATATGGAAACAGTCTAATTTTTAGAGATGATCAGGAGAATAATAGCTGCCCCACTTGGCCTTTCGAGCGAATTTATACAGAGATTTCTCTCTTTTCGTGATGGTGAGATTCTCTAGGCCGGTTGACGTACAGAGTTCTATGATTACATGTCCTCGGCGTTTCTTTGGCGATTTTGTGAGGCGTGCAGAAGATGTTTGATGGATGGGAGCCTTACTTAAGATGAGATAGCTGTATTTTTCATCCTCATAGTCCAGTGTGGCTTCTTTGATAGCTCTATGAAACGGAGGCCGTTTGAGGCGTACAGAAAAGTGGCACCAGTCTGATGGTGACATGGGGCATGTATTTTCATGGGTGCAGGGAGCAACGACGAAGGCCCCCTTCCCTATTAAGTGCTGGCGGCAAGTTTTAATATGGGAAAAGCCATGGGGAGTCCCTGGTTCAATGAGGATCAGAAACTGATTGGCGGCTTCCCAGGCTTGTTCCAGAAGGTTGAGTCTATTCTTTTCCGGCAATTCAGAAAGAACGTAGGAAAGTGTCACAATATCATGGCTGGGAAATGGTGGAGATATAGAAGCCTTTTGCCATTGGATGGGGCCTGTATCTTCGATGAGGGCGTTTCCCATCTCCATGAAGTGAGAGTTTAGTTCGATCAAGGTGGCGATTTCCACGGAATCAAAAACTTGTGTGAGGGCCAAATAGACTGTTCCGGGGCCGGCTCCAAGGTCCAAAAGGCTTTTTGGCGCAGCCTTTGGCAGTCTAGCTTGCAGTTCTTGAAAAACAGTCCTGGCCACATGAAAGGTGGCTGGGAGTCTTGTGGCTAGATATGAGAGACAGTGTTCTTTGCTTAGGATTGGGGATCCTTTTTGCTCTCGGTATTGGCTCGTTAATGATTTACGGGCTTGGGAAAGTTGTTTAGGTGAGCTGGTGTTTAACAGCGTTTGAATGGCCTTCTCGAGGGAGAGCGGAAGGATATTCATAATGGTTATGCAAGGCCGCGTTCTTGGAGCCAAGCCATTTGGATGGCTTCTAGAATCTTTTCATTTGAGCGATCGGGATCGTCTGAGAAGTCCGGAATTTCTTGGATCCACTTCCAAAGATCGGTAAAGCGGAGATTCACGATGTCGGCATTTGGACGAGCATCCTCTAATTCAATGGCAATGTCGTGAATGTCTGTCCATTTGAGATGCATGGAGGCTAGCCTACCATCATGTTTCGCGTTGCATCAGGCAATTTGACAGTGATGCCATCAAGCGCATCACTCAGAATAATTTGACAGCCTAGGCGAGACGTGTGCGTCAGTCCAAAGGCCAGGTCCAACATATCTTCTTCATCTTCCGTGGCTTCAGCCAGTTTTTCATACCATTCGGGCTCTACGATCACATGACAGGTAGAGCACGCCAGAGATCCTTCACAAGCACCTTCAATGGGGATCTTATTTTCATGGGCTACTTCTAGGATAGAAAGTCCGGACGGGGCATCAATCTCTTGGCGGTTTCCATCGGGATAAACAAAGATAATCTTAGGCATTTAGTCCTCTCGCTCTATAAAGCAAAGCTTACATAATCAAAATCTATCCTTTCTTTATAGGAATGTTGGAATAGAATCAAGAATTACAGAACATCGCACAAACTTTCTCTCTTTGGGCCGATTCAATTTGATTTCCCTGAAAGAAACTGCTAGATCTGCACATACTTCTTGGCGCGGGGTGGAGCAGCCCGGTAGCTCGTCAGGCTCATAACCTGAAGGTCGTAGGTTCAAATCCTACCCCCGCAACCAAGAAAATCAAAGAGTTATCAAGAATTCTGGAACATCCCAAAAATCTCGGTGCCGCACTGGTGCCGCAGCTGGGAGGTAAGTTTTCGAAATTTTTTATGGTTAAACATGTACAATGCCTTTAAGAATGGAATTAATATTCGGTACGCTAAAAAATAAAAATAAGAAAAATCGTTGGATTCTTTCGCCTATTTTCTCTCACAGTTTCCTAAAATAATGTCTCAAGAATATTTCCTTGAGGCTCAAACCTTTTCAATATATGAAAATTAATTTTCATATAAAAACTAAAGCAAAAAATCAAAGTGTCCTTTCGCTAAGATTGAAAATCAAGAAAGGCGCGCATATACATTCATGAAATTAATGTCCGCTTTGGCGCAAGCGCCTAATAAAAAACATGCGTATTCCTATTTTTAAAAGGGACAAAGCTTGAAAATTACAATGGCCCCTCAGAACTTGGAAAACTTGCTTGTTTTTTTGTTTCTGATATAGCCTTTTGAACGCCTGTGGCTGCAAAGCACAAGTACGATTTGAAAATCGTACATAAGTGCGCGTGCGACGTGATGTCGCAAGAAAGATGGTTTCACAAGAGTAATCTTGATGAAACTTGTTATGTCGTTAACAGTTCCCTACCCTGGCGTGCGACGACGGTAACGTCGTGGTGCGAAGCCCAGGGGACAATGGAGCCGCGGGTTATACCGTAGGAATACCCCGTGAGGGGAATTCTGAAACTGCCAGGTCACGGTGGTGAGGCACTAGGGATGAATGGTAAGGTTAACTTATGTGAACGTCTGTAACCGCCGTCAATGTAAAGAAGCGAAACGACCTGATACGCTTCGACCAAAAGGTACCACAGCTCGGTATGAAGATCTGCGCGCTCCTTCATCACGACCATATGAGCTGTCGGTGGATAGGACGAACCTAACCCATTCTGTCTTTCTTGCGGAACACGATAACCCCGTACAGCTCCCATCTCTTGTGGGACAGCAGATCGTAAGTGAAGCTTATGGCTGTGCGGGTGTAGGAGGTCAGAAAAAGCGAACGCTTCCCTGTAATGGGGAAGATACGGGTTCAAACGTTACCCGGCGCGAAAGCGAGCCCACGTCTGACTGGTCTTTAATCGCAAGAGAACTTGGAGAACCGTAAGAATGGAGAAACGCAAATGACAGCTAAATTATCAACTGGTGCCTCTTCAGCCTTTCAATGGGACACCATTCCGTGGAAGATCATTGAACAACAGGTAAAACGGCTGCAAGTCCGTATTGCGAAGGCTACTAAGGAAGGGAAGAAAGGTAAAGTGAAAGCTTTACAAAGACTCTTGACCTGCTCGTTTTATGGTAAATGTTATGCTGTAAGACGAGTTGTTCATACGAAAGGAGCAAAAACTCCTGGCGTCGATGGTATTCTCTGGCGTTCTTCTCGTCAGAGAATGGAAGCTGTGAACTCTCTCAAAAGAAAAGGATACAATCCCAACCTGCTGAGACGAATTCATATACCCAAGAAGAATCCTAAAGCTGGGAAGCGCCCACTCTCCATTCCCTGTATGAAAGACAGAGCCATGCAGTCCCTGTGGCAGCTGGCGTTGGAACCCATTGCAGAAGAATGGGCAGATCCGAATAGTTATGGGTTCAGACCCAAACGTTCGGTAGCGGACGCGATCGAACAATGCTTTATTGTATTGTCGAGAAACTTCTCTGCTCAGTGGATCTTCGAGGGGGATATCAAAGCTTGCTTTGATAGGCTTTCTCATTCTTGGTTATTAGAGAATTTACCTATGGACAAAGTAATCCTTGGTAAATTCTTGAAAGCTGGATTTATGGAGAAGAAAGTTATCTTTCCCTCCTCCCCTAAAGGAACCCCACAAGGGGGCAATATCTCTCCAACACTCACGGTGATGGCACTATCCGGTCTTGAAGCACTCCTCAAAGAGCGCCTCAAATACCGAAAGGTGAACTTCGTCTCTTATGCAGACGACTTTATCATCACTGGAAACTCCAGAGAATTGTTGGAAAAAGAAGTTGTCCCTATTGTAAAAGGGTTCTTGAAGGAAAGAGGGTTGGAGATCTCTAAGGAGAAATCCAAGATAACTTATATCGAAGAAGGATTTGATTTCCTTGGGTTCAATATACGTAAGTATAATGGACTCCTCTTGACGAAACCTTCAAAAGGCAACGTCAAAAACTTTTTAAGGGGAATCAGGGAACTTATCAAATCCAGTAAGTCCGTTAAGACGGAAGATCTTATACGTCAGCTTAATCCAAAGATAATTGGATGGGCGAACTTCTTCCGACATTCGGCTTCGAAAAGAACATTCTCCTACATCGACACAGAAATCTATATGGCTCTGCAACGATGGATGAAAAGACGGCATCCCACAAAAAGTAAGACCTGGAGGAACAAGAAGTACTTCAGGGCCGTGGGGGCCAGGACTTAGCAGTTCTCTGCTAAAATCAAGAAAAAGGGACAACTGTTTCCTGAGTATCTCGACTTAGCGGCTGCTAAGCACATCTCCATCAAGCGATACATAAAGATCAAAGGAGTAGCAACTCCCTACGACCCTCAGTTCAAGGAATATTTTGAAAAGAGGGGGAAATCCAGCAATATTCGTTCCTCTCGATAGAAAGGTCCTGAACAATGTTTGGACGAACTTGGAAAACCGGACTGTACACTAAGTACAGTCTTATAAAGGCTTGAGCCGTGTGCGGAGAAATCTGCAAGCACGGTTCTCAGGGGACGGAGGGGGCAGCAATGCCTCCTCTGTTACCCGACTACTCGCGAAAGAGCAGATTATTGATGAATATTTTTTAAAGTTGTTTGCAATATTTTGTCCTAGAATGCATTCTATCGCTAATTAGATCTCAAAAATTGGAAGTTTTTCCTAGCATTATACTGCTGGTTTATTCCATTGCTCATTAGTTTTTAATTTTTTCCAAAATTTTTCTGTTAATTCTAAAACATCTGGTTCTTCACTAGTAAATGCGTTTTGTTTTTTAATATAAAAATAATCGGAAGCTATTTGATAAATCCTTTTGGTTCCGCACTTAACTGCACCACACCTAAATACTGATCCATGATAATATGGGATATCTGCTCTAATTACGCCAATAATGCCGTCTGCACTGGATGATTTTAAAATTTTTGTTCCAAGGGAAAATAATAGATCTCCGCCAAGAGAAACTCCAATTTTCTTCGTTCTCCAGTCTGGGTGTACCGTCGCCTGGCCTATCAGCAGGACATTATTTAGACTTTGTGTTTCGTACATTGATAAAATTTCTTCTGGATAAAACTCAAGGCTAGAATGTTTCAAATCACACTGGCTAGCAAGATCTAACTCATACATAAGATGTAATGCTACTGCTTGGCTCCCATCAAATAATGCCATTACTTTACTTCTCATATAGGTGTCAGAATATAATTTGCTATCTGTTACTCCCAGGTCTTTATAAGTGTCTTCCCAATTCTTGCACCAAAAATTGTATGCTGTGTCTCGTTGTTCTCGAAATTTGCCAGGATTTTTAGCATCAAATATATAGAAATCCATACGATCCCAATGCACCGAATGGCTTTTAACACGTTTTTCTGAAACTGATTCAAGTTCATCAAAACCAGCCACTAAAGGTGTCGTTGAAAAATTAATTAAACTTAGATAATTTATTAAAAATATTAGGATAAATCTTCTAATCACAGTTGGAAGGAATGCAAAGAATGATTTTCTCCTCGACAATTTTTCTATTAATAATGAAACACACACAATAACTAAACTTAGTTTAATTGTTAAATACATAAATATGACACTCCAATTATTGATACAACTCTTATTATTGTTTATCTTAATTGAATAAGACCGGCATTCAATACGGCGAAAAATGCCGTATTATTGTTCATTTAGCGATTCAAGCGTCATTGTTTAGAAATAAGTCAGAGGCTTTTTCTTTCGTCTTCGAAAGGAACTAAGAGTGGAGAATGTGACAAAATCCCTATGATTCAATTACAGGGAAACATATTTCATGATTACTGATTTTCTTGATTCTTAGCGGAGAATCTATTAAGAATATCAAGAAGAGCTAAAATATAATCATAGCTACAATTTATCTATAAAATACAGCAAAAACAAATGGATAAAAATATGACTAATATTACTCGGAATATGAATGGTAGACCTTTAGAGTACATGAAGGCTACGACTGAAGAGGTTCGGAAGATATGCCAACCATTTCTAGATAAAGTAGGACTCACCTATTTTTGCTACCATAGAGTTTTAGAAAATGGGAAACATCTAGCAGTTGTCAATCAATTAAGATGGGCTGAATTTTTTCTGGAAAATTTTAAAGACGATGATGAAATTGCAAATTTATTTAGCAAATCAAAATTTCTCCCCTATATGACGTGGTGCGCAGTTGATGATAATCGCTTGTTTTCTGCATTACGAGAACATAATATTTGGAATGGATTTACGAGAACCTTTATATGTAAGGATGATTCAGTGGAATCCTTTTCCTTTGCTACAAATATAAACAGAACTTCTATCAATAAATTTTATGTCTCAAATATAAGTTTGATAGAAAAATTTATAGCTTTTTTTAGAGAAAAAGCGAGACAAATTATTAGTCCATCGGATCGAAAGAAAACCTATTTTTCTAAAGCGAAAATTTATGAAACCAGCAAAAAAGACTTTATCATTCCAGGTGAACTGTTTCCTGATGCAGACCTCTCAAAAACTTATATAAATCGAAATGGAGTCATTATTTCTTTGTCTAAAAGAGAAATTGAGTGCTTACAGTATTTATCGAAGGGAGAAACAGCAAAAGGAGTCGCGAGAAAGCTTGAACTTTCCCCTAGAACAATAGAATTTTATATAAGGAACATTAAAGAAAAAACGGGATACAACAGAAGATCCGATTTAATATCTCTGCTCCAAAACAATCCTTTGGAACTTTAAAACAATTAGCTTGGGAAGGATTATACTGGTTTCTGGATGCCTTGAGCCGAAAGTCAAGCTTGTGCAGCCTTTATCCGAATCCTTAACCATTCTTTTTTAAGACTAAAGTTTTTCGATTTCCTCCACGCTTAATCCAGTGATACGTGAAATTTCTTTCGCAGAATACTTCTCATTAAGCATATTCGTTGCAATGGCCTTAGCTTTGGATTCTACACCCTCTTCTCTTCCTTCCTCTCTTCCCTCTTCAACGAGCATAGTCGTATGGCCGGAGTATCGGCTGAATTCTTTATCATTTTTCTCGTACTCTCTCATAACGTTGGGAGGGAATTTGTCCATCCGAAGTCTTTCATATGCCTCACGAATAACTGGCGATTTCACCTTATCGACATCATCCCATGATTTATGGTGCGCCTCTCGAAAAAGCTCAACCCACTCACGCATTCTAGGATCTGCTATATCTCCCTCATTTAAAACCGAGCACTGAATTAACTCAATGCCATCAATTACATTAGAGGGATTTAATGCATCAATAAACTTGTAATGCCTTATTACTTCTTTTGGGGTATCCACCCAATGTCGCTTATCATCCTTTCCTCCCCCAAGAATATTGATAGCAATAACCTTGCGGAGTTCTCCCCAATCGTCACCTGAGCGAAGTTGACGTCCAAAATAGAGCGCAGCATAAGCAAGAGCACGTCGGTCCCAGAAGTCTTGTGGAACGACTTGCACCTCGGCAATCGCAAAATGCCCATCGGATAGGCGGTAAGCCAGATCCATTTGAGCAGCCTTTAAAGGGCGCGGAAAGGCATCTCTTAAATCGTTAAAGTGATGAGCAAACTCATCAAAAACTTGTGTGGCTCCATTATGTTTTTGAACGGACTTTGTCTCTACAACATATAACTCACCTTTTCTAATACGGTGCATTACAGATGCTGTTTGTTTTGTGTTTAAAATGTCTCTTAATGCTGTAAAGTCCTTTATAGGTGCTAAATTGTGATCGAGAGGTTCTGTACTTACAATATCAAGATTCTGTGCAAACGTTTGGACAAAATCGAGGCGAACATCATCCGCAGTAAGCATATGTCTAAAGGCCGAGTCGTAAGTTGGTATACCAAATATTTGCCCCGCTTTTTTATCATCTGTATCTTTCAATAGACTAGGTGTTGAATGAAAGGAACGTACAGGCTTAGTTATGATTGCTCGATGTGTACGATTACTGAGTAAGCCCACTGCGTCTTCTATAAGCGGCAACAATCCTCTTAAACCAGTTGAATTTGCTTCAAATGAAGAAAACATGCTGCCTAATATCAGCAAGAAACTTACAAGAAGGCGCTTTGTATATTTCATAGCTTCCGCTCCTTATTGTGAAGTATTATTTCTTACTAATAAATCACTTCATTTATTCTGTCAAACCTTAACATCTGCTTTGTCGCGAACTCATGAGATGCAAGGTGAATTCAGAGATGAAGAGCATCCCCCTTAGGCTAAAGATGTTTTACCACCTTCTGGATATGAACATAACTGCTTTTCGATATTACTCCGGCAATAAAACAGTGGACTTAAGCGAGTTATTCTGATAGTGTCTATCCATGGAATTAGTAGACGCCCGCAAGTTATCCCAAGACGCACAAGAAGCCCTTCGTTTAAGAGCGATAAATGCTGTTGTAAAAGA
>JABJFC010000004.1 GCA_018662925.1 Alphaproteobacteria bacterium
ACGTGAAATAAATTAGACTTTATTTCTATTACAGATTAGGTAGAACATATTACAACACTCACCAATTGACGTCCTCACCCACATAAATGAAGGTGATTCCTAGTCGCTTACGCGAAACTAGAGGTTACAGCTTCAAAGGTCTGTCTAATGACAACACCTCCACTGTCTCTTTGGGTGCGCCCCACCCTGTCTATATTTTTTGCGGCATTCTTATCTGCGTCTTCAAGGTATCCACAATTCAAACATTCAAAGACTTTCTTCCTGCGGTTATTCTTGTCTTTATACAGGCATTCACTACATCGAGTGCTTGTGAATTTTGGGTTAATTAATTCAAGATGGCCTCCACTCCAGTGACACTTATATTTCAACTGATTTGCGAAGATCCCCCAACCTTGAAACAAAATCTCTCTATTGAGCCCCGACTTTGCCTTAACATTTTTACCAACATGTTCAAGTGTTCCTTTTGCTGACTTTGACATATTCTTAATCTTCAAATCTTCAAGAGTTACATAGCTGTGGTTCTTTGCTATATAACTTGATGCTTTATGAAGAAAATCATGTCGTATTTTGGCAATTTTTGAATGTAATTTTCTGATTTTTTTCTGAAGTTGTTTCCATTTCTCTGAGAAGTTCTTTTTTAGTCTCAGCCTCTTTTGAAGAACTTTTATCCTTTCTCGAAGTTCGTGACAAACTTTAGGAAGAGTCAGTTCTAGGTTTTTGAAGTTATCTTCCTCTGAACTCAAAACTAAAGTCTCTGAGATTCCTCGGTCAATACCAACAGTCGGCAAGTGATTTCCTGGAATCACCATCTCTTTTTCACAACAAAAACAAATGTACCAACCATCTCCTTCTTTTTTGACTGTGGCATTTTTAACTTTGCCTTCAATATCTCTGGAGATTCTAAAAGCAACTTCTCCTATTTTAGGAAGCTTTACAAAGGCCTTGCTTTTCGTCACTTTCCTTATTGAAAACTGCTTGGAGTCTGGAAATCTAAAGCTATCCCCTTGCCCCTTTTTTTTGAATTTTGGAAATCCAAAACCTGACTTCCAAAAAGAATTAAACGCACGATCTAGATCTTTTAAACTTTGTTGTAGTATTTGCGCTGGAGAATCTTTTATCCATTCAAAGCCTTCACATTTTTTTAATTCTTTGAGCTCATTGGCCTGATCATAGTAATTACAAGACAGACGATATTGACTCCAAGAAAGAATTCTATGTTCAAGGCAAAGATTATAGAGAAAGCGAGTCGTTCCGGCCCACGATGAGAAAATCTCTGCTTGAGTTGGTTTAGTCATTAATTTGAATTTGTACGCCAAATTTATTTTATTCATTGTAAGCGAAAACTATCATACCTTGACCAATCGGTAAAGAGAAAGTATGTATTAGTCTATGAGCAATTTAAATTCAAAAAAGGCCATCAAAGAACGTTTGAACCCTAAGATTAGGCATGGTCGACATTGCACGTTTCTTATTCATGCCCATTTAGTCTTTGTCACAAAATACAGAAGAGTTTGTTTTACTCCTCGAGTGCTTGATCATCTCAAGGAAGTATTTGACTCTGTTTGCAACGACTTTGAAGCAGAGCTGGTTGAATTTCAAGGTGAAGGAGATCATGTTCACCTCCTTGTGAATTATCCTCCTAAAGTTGCTCTTTCAAGATTTGTTGGTTCTTTAAAAGGCGTCTCGTCACGATATATTCGAGAATCTAACTACCCTGAGATTAAAAAAAAACTATGGGGAAAAGCTCTTTGGTCTCCCAGCTACTTTGCAGGAAGTTGCGGTGGAGCACCTTTGGAAATAATCAAGCAATACATAGAGCAACAGGAAAGGCCTCACTGATTTCTCGCCGAAGGGCATTTGCTTATATCTCCGCACTGAAGTACGAAGTTTTACGCAAATCTTCGATAATTTGTGTTTTGCGTGGCGTATTTTAATTAGCCCCCGCCACCAATTGCTGTTCCTTCGGATAGAAGGAGACTATGAGAAGTGATAATTGACCCATTGCTCAGCATAAGAGAATGAATTTTTGATTTTGGTAATTCAAGAGTATTCAATTCGTTGGTTTTAAAAGCTAGTAGCTCTTCATCTGAAAGAATAGTGCCATCATTCATTTCAATATCTATTAAGTTATTTCGTGAGATTTTTATAATATTTTTTGAAAAGGCAAGATTAAGGCCTTCAATAACTTCTTCTGGGGGGAGAGAGTGGTCCATCCCACCACCACCTCCGATTTCATCACCAGAAAATGCTGTGTTTAAAAGAAGTAGGAAGGAAAAAAGAGTAATATAGTTTAAGTGTTTCATTGTATAACCTCTGTATTTTCAAAGCATAGGGATTCACCTGTAACGGATATTATATAAGGAATCGCTTCATGTGAAGATGATTTATTAGAAAGAAGCTTTTCTTTCGCGTGAATGTAAGCTTGTTTCAGGTCTTTTGTGACTTCTTTTGCTATAGAAGGGTCAACGCTTTC
>JABJFC010000005.1 GCA_018662925.1 Alphaproteobacteria bacterium
AAAAGCTCCTCGACTGACTGTATCAATAAAATCCTTAAAGTCGATAAATAGCTCGCGATTGACGTATACCCGTACATCGTGACGGTGTCTTGTCATGGCAACAAGAAGACTTGCGGGGTCGAGACACGGATCAACAGATACGAAAGTTTTATCAAAAGTGCTCCCTTCTGACTTATGAATAGTCATTGAATAGCCATGGGTGATATGCGGGTACTTTTCTGTGCTGAACTGAACAAGTCGCCCACAATCAAGGCGTACCGTCATTGTTTTTGAATTATATCCCTCTATTGCCCCTAGTGTTCCATTCTTAGCCCCAACTTGAGTCTTATGTTTAGAAAATATGTTGAGAAAGGATTTCTCTTCAGCGTTCTTAATATACAGCCCATGATGATCATTCTGCGTAAACCGAATTCGATCGCGTATCGCATATTCTTGACCTGAGACCACAAAACTTTCTTTGAGATATCCTCGTGCTTTAAGACCTTCGCGAATCGCTTGATTCTGTTCATAAACCTCCACGTTTCGATAGGCCAAGACCATATGACTTTGACGAGGATGATAATCTTTGATATAGGCATCCGCAAGAGCGTGTGTAAGCTCTTTTGAGCTTTCATACCACGTAAAATGACCCTTTTCATAATAAGGTTTGATGCCGTCTAGAACATGGGCGTCATTTAAGTGTTTTGAACACTCTCGTTGCCATTCAACCTTTTGACGCACAACCTCTCGGGTCTCTGCACATCTGTAACGTTCTGCAAATAGCCGTCCATAATCTCCAGCTTCTCGTGATTTAATTTGGGCGGTATCTTGAACGATAAGAACTTTCGCTCCTTTCTCGACAGCTTCTCTCAAGAAAGGCTCCCAGAGTCGTCCGCCAACCATATTCGCCTCATCAACAATGATGACTTTTTTGTGAGAGAAACAATGCTTCTCTAACGCCTTCATTTTGTTGTGGGCGTAAAGATAGGGCCGTCCCCAAAGCCGGCCACTTTTAACGTATGCACTTTGCTCTTGGTATTTCTGCCAGTGGAAGAGAAAGCTATCCAATGTTTTACAGGGAATGCCAATTTCTTGCTCCATGATTTCCACCGCTTTTCCTTGGAAAGAGGTGCCGAGTACTTCATACCCTGCTTGTTGGTAGCTACTGGCCACAGCTTTTAAAAGGGTGGTTTTGCCCGTACCCGCTTTACCGTTTAAAATACGAATATCTGAGCCAGTACATAAATGAATGACAGCCTCCCGTTGTTCAGGGAAAAGTTTAAATCCAAGCTCTTGCTCATGAGCACGGATAGAGGACTTTATATTCTCTTCAGTCAAAGATTTTGTTTCTCGCTTGTGAAGAGCGTCTGCAAGGCCTGTTATGTGATCTTCTTGTTTTTTGTAGAGGGCGGACGTAAAGACGTTCTCGCGGTTGATGTTTTCCCCGACCTTGTGAGCAATTTCTTTATTTTCTAACAATTGGTCTGTAAGCTTTGACGCAAGACCTTGTAGTTCAGTTGCAAAGGCAGATCCCTCATATACGATATTGTCATTCGCTTGGACGAGGATGAGTTTTGGGTTAATTTCAATTTCTTCTACTTTTGCTTTTAAGATGGCAAAGAGTCTGGTATCTCCTCCAACATGGCGGAGGATTTCCTCCTCAATGTGTTTCCGGGTGAATGTCGGACGTTTGAAAGACACCTCTCTAACTAAGGAGCCTGGGTTCTCGCACATAATGGCAATATTTTGTTGGCGCTTGTCTTCATTATCCGCAATAATGCGTGAGTAACTTCCTTCTCGGGCAAGCTTTTGAGCATACCAACCTTCGTGTTCTGTCGCTAAGAACAGTGAACCACGATCTTCGTTGGAACGTGCGTCAATGCGAACAGGTAGCCCCGCCAATTGAAGGTGTTTATTTGCAGCGATTTCCCATTGTTTTCTTGTGGTGTTGTGCTCAACTTTTGAGACGATGTTGGCATCTTTCCTTTGAGAGAATTCTCCATTCACGAGTGGCCGTCTTGTTATCATTCCATGAAAATGCGGATTCCCTTTGTCCCAGTGAATAGCGTATTCAACGACAAGTCCTCTTGAAACAAATCTTTCTTTTAAAAACTCCTCAACACATGATTCAGCTTGCTCCTTGCTGAGCTCAATCGGAATGGCGCCCATAATCGTTTGAGCTGTTTGGGAAGAGTTTAAAAACTTCTCTTTTCCCTCTAAACTTTTTTGGTTTTTTACGGGATCATTTGGATCACCTCTGAATCGTAGTGCTGCAATGTCATCTTCAAAGGATTCAACTTTGTTCCACAAAATGGAGGGATTCTTTGCCCAGTCTGGTGCCTCATCTCCCGCAAGAACTCGGCTTACGATGACATCTTTTTTGTTGGTGTAGTCGTAGTCTGTTCCTGTGCGTCCGTCGCATTGACGTCCTCCCCCAATATATGCACTAAAACCTACAGAGGAACGTCCTTCACTCCGCGATATAAATCCCAAGGACAACGAATAAATTGCCATAACAAACACCGTTAAGCGTCAATTACAATTTAAACCCTGGAAGTTTATATCTGAGTGATGCGAAGCCCCCATGCCTCTCCTGTGATCCTTATACTAACGCCTGTGGCCATAAAGCACAAGTGCGATTTTCAAATCGCACATAAGTGCGCTTCGAAAAAAAGATGGTGGATGGGTAGTTTTTAATATAGCGCTATTCGCTTTATCCTGCTCTTAAAAAGCCACAACGGCACATGAGTGATGGTGATAAAGTTCGTTAAAATTTTTGATTAATCAGCAATAGTCAGAGGCCCCCTCGTAGGGTTGGTTTTTAGCTTGTCACAAACTCATTTTTGATTGAAGGCGGACGATGCGTCTGTTATATTAAGACCATAAAGAGGCAAGTTTAGTTTTTAGAAGCTCAGGAGAATGAAATGAATGCCTCTTTAAAGATCGAGAAACTTGAAGCAAAAATCTCAGGACTGAAATCCCAATATCAACTCCTTTTACATGGACGTCAGAAAGAATTAGCAGAGCTTATTTCAAAGCTAAATTTAACCCATATTGATAATAAAACGCTTATGGGTGGATTCCTATTTCTACAAAGTAAAATTACCACTCAAGATCCAATTGTGGAGGACTGGCATAATACCGGTGCTCGATTTCTACGACAATCGAGATCTGTCAAAAAATCTGACTCTTCTGTTTCAAAAAATAAACCGACTTCAAAAAACGCTTAACAAAGAAAAAAAGAAAATGAAAACTCAATTACAAACTCAGCGGCGTTTACGGACCAGATCGCTCATTCAAATTTTATGCAAAGCTTAGCATAAAATTTGTTATGCGAAGTAAAGCGTTATGCAAAGCAAAGGGTTCTATCTCCCATAAACAAAGGATTGAGATCCCATTTACTTTGCATAATCTCCGACCTATTTTATTTCAGACAGCCAAGAAAGCAGTGCCTGATCCTTATT
>JABJFC010000006.1 GCA_018662925.1 Alphaproteobacteria bacterium
AGCAGTCAGCAGTCAGCAGTCAGCAGTCAGCAGTCAGCAGTCAGCAGTCAGCAGTCAGAAAAGTGTGCTGTGGCCTTGGGCGTGTATCAAGGGGCTTGAACGGATTTTTGGTAAGAAATATCGGAAAAAGCAGTTAGCACAACGCCGTCATCCCGGAACCTTTAGGAACTCTAAGCGAACCGGCGTCTTAAGCCGGTGAGTCGTAGAGTGCCTTGGTATCGCGGGATCCAGTTAAATCATGACGGAAGTACGATTTGGAGGTCAGAGAAGTGACCTGTAGCTCTGGTCATATCTGTGCATTTCTTAAGACATGGATCCCGCGCTCATAAGAAATTCTAAAGCTCGCCTTCGGCTTGCTAAGAATTCCTAATGGCCGGGAAGACGAATTTTAGCCTAATGGCCAGGAAGACGAGTTTTGGCAGTCAGTATACGCTTCGACGTGATTTCAATCTTCTCCTTGTCCTCCGAAACTGGATCCCACGATACCAACTCACTCTAAGTCTCACCGGCTTAAGACGCCGGTTCGCCTAGAGTTCATAGGTTCTGGGAAGACACTATCGTGCGACTTCTTCACCTGCTCTCTCAAAAGCAACTACTCCTGCTAGATCTTCGAGGTAAATTTTGAAAACATCCTCTACAGGCTCGCACCGACTCAATGACTACCTGAATGTGTCATCTCGGCCATTAGGAATTCTTGGCAAGCAGATAGGCGCGCCTTAGAATTTCTTATGAGCGCGAGATCCAGAACTTAGGACATGGCAGAGTATAGATGCCATCTGAAACATATAAACACATCCACCACCTGGAATTAAATTTGAACGCTGCCTACGCCAGCATCGCCAGCATGAGAAGAGCCACAATGTTGATAATCTTGATCATGGGGTTAATGGCAGGTCCAGCCGTATCCTTGTAAGGATCTCCGACCGTATCTCCTGTCACTGCTGCCATATGAGCATCTGATCCTTTTCCACCATGATTGCCATCTTCAATGTATTTCTTGGCATTATCCCACGCACCCCCGCCAGAAGTCATGGAAATGGCCACGAAAATGCCGGTGACGATCGTGCCTAAAAGCATGGCACCCAGGGTCGTAAAGGCAGCTCTTTGCCCAGCAACCATTTCAACCACAAAATAAACAACCACCGGTGACAAAACGGGCAACAAAGAGGGAATGATCATTTCCTTGATGGCAGCCTTCGTCAAAAGATCAACCGCTCTGCCATATTCAGGCTTGGCCTTTCCTTCCATAAGACCCTTAATCTCTTTGAATTGGCGTCGTACTTCTATGACAACTGCACTAGCTGCGCGTCCCACAGCCATCATGCTCAAAGCCCCAAACAAGTAAGGCAAAAGGCCCCCTAGAAAGAGTCCAATGACCACAAACGGATCTTGAAGGCGGAACTCACACTGAACACTGGGGAAATAATGATTGAGATCCTGGGTGTAGGCGGCAAACAATACTAAGGCTGCTAGGGCAGCTGATCCAATGGCATAACCTTTCGTTACGGCTTTTGTAGTGTTTCCAACAGCATCGAGAGCATCTGTTACCTTCCGTGTGGTTGCAGGCAGTTCTGCCATCTCAGCAATACCGCCAGCATTATCCGTCACAGGCCCATAAGCATCCAACGCTACAATCATGCCCGCGAGAGCCAACATGGTCGTTGCCGCAATGGCTACGCCGTATAATCCTGCGGTCATATACGTGAAAACGATCCCTGCTACGATAACAAGAACCGGCAATGCTGTGGATTCCATGGATACGGCAAGCCCCTGGATAATATTGGTTGCATGGCCCGTCTCGGAAGCTTTTGCAATATTTCGGACTGGGCGGTACTCGGTTGAGGTGTAATACTCCGTAATCCACACCAAAAGCCCCGTCACCAAAAGCCCCGTAAAGGAACACCAAATAAGATCACTCCCTGTTATATAGCTTGTCCCATATAGTATGCTCGTGTCGCCTAATACATAATGGGTGACGCCAAAGATAAGTACCGCAGAAATAACCCCACAAGCAAGCAATCCCTTATAAAGAGCGCCCATAATATTCTTTGATTTTCCGAGACGGACGAAGAAAGTAGAGGCAACGGATCCTATAATACAAACAGCTCCAATCAAAAGAGGATACATCATCATTTGAGATTGGACTTCCCCTGTAAAGAATATGGCCCCCAGCAACATGGTTGCCACAATCGTCACAACATAGGTTTCGAATAGGTCTGCGGCCATTCCAGCACAATCCCCTACGTTATCCCCTACGTTATCGGCAATCACGGCCGGATTCCTGGGATCATCTTCGGGAATGCCTGCTTCAATTTTCCCAACCAAATCGGCACCAACATCAGCACCCTTTGTAAAAATGCCGCCCCCTAAACGAGCGAATATGGAAATGAGCGATGCGCCAAAGCTAAGAGAAATAAGAGCCTCTAAAATATCCCGTGTGGTAAGATCTGACTGCAACAATATAAAATAGTATACACTTACACCCAAAAGCCCTAAGCCAACCACCAACATTCCAGTAATAGCCCCTGATTTGAACGCAATGGAAAGGGCCTCTTTCAACCCGCGGCGTGCTGCGTCTGCGGTTCTAACATTCGCTTGGACAGAGACGTTCATGCCGATGTACCCTGCTGCTCCCGACAAAATGGCCCCAATGGCATACCCTATGCTTCCATGGGACCCTATGAAAAACCAAAGGACTATCCCAACAACAACACCAACTAAGCCTATGGCCGTATATTGGCGATTCAAGTAAGCCCGTGCCCCTTCCTGGATGGCCCGAGCAATTTCCTGCATCTTGTCGGTTCCCTTGCTGGCTTTCATCACACTTCCAAAGGCATACAGACCATAAAGCAACGCTAAAACGGCACATAAAATTACAAATAATTCGGGAGACATTTCTATAACCTTTTGTTTTAATTAATTTATATTGCGAGCACTCTTTTAATAAAAACTCATCTCGCCGCAAACATGCCAGAATCCTTTCAAAAGTGCAACGCACCTTGATAAAAAAATTATGTGATTTTAACCCAACATAAATGCCCGACTCAAAAGTAGATTCTTAAAATGTAAAAAATGTTCCCTAGGGTTGAAGCAACCCATAAATTAGAACAATAGCTATCCATTTTCTGATAGAATATTAGGGTAGATAGTATTTTCTATTCTGTTTTAGGGGAGAAAACAGATGTATAAACTAGACACATGGTTGGGGAGCCTTTAACGTTTGAGAAAGTTGTTTTGTGAGATTATTTTTAAAACATATGGAAACGCAAACAAAATCCTGTCTGCTTTTGGGACTTTTCTATTGGTGCTATTCCTTGTTCTGGCGTGGAGTCCCATGGCTCATTCCAAAGCCTTTATACCGCTATATTCCAAAACAGCGCCGTTATTTGTTGATAAAAGTAGAAACCTATACCCCAGACATTCTATTTTTGTCGCCCCGAAAGGAGAGTCAGGTAGTGGCACTCTGGATTCACCTTATACACTACAGCAGATCAAAGAATCCCCTACCCTTGTGGGCAACATCAACGAAAAGTTAAGACACGAAACAGATGAAGTTGTTTTGTATCGAAGCATTCCCGTTAGTGAAGCAGCAAAAATAGGCATTAAGGGAGGACACTCCTATCGAATGGAAGACACGAGAGATACAATCATCTCAGGTAAACCTGGAAAAAAAACACCTGTACTTCCAAAGCTACAGCCCATAGAGGCCACCCCTAAACCTGTACAAGCAGTTCAACCTCCTCAACAACCTGTTATTCCGCTCCAACAGCCCGCTATTCAGATTCAGCAACCACAACTGCCACCTGCTTTCGTTCCTAGCCCGATTCAACCACCACCGCCCCCTCCTCAACAACAGCCAATAATTCAGTCGAAACCTGCAGGAGGTTTAGGGCAACCAGGGAAGCAGGATAAACCTAGTAAAAAAGTTAAATCAAAATCTAAAGACCCTTCTTCGTTACCCGTACTTATAACGCCACATAAATATGTTCCTCCTCTTCAGCCTCCCAAAGCACACTATATACCTCCTCACTATGATGACGAGGATGATGATTTGACAACACCACCTCCTCCTCCGAAAAAATTTATGCATCCAAAGATGCCAGGCAAGACACAATCCCCAGAAGTCCTTAAAAAGCCTCAATCGGGACATCCCGATATTCTACCGCCCCCGAGCCTTCCTCCTCTCTCTTACTCAGATTCAGAACCTCCCACGCCAATTACACCGATTACACCCCCTCATCCAGTTATAGTTCCTAAACCACCCCCGATTGTAGTGCCCTTTACACATCCCAAACCGATTCCACCAACCAAGCCAATCAAAAAAACTCAACAAAAAGGACCTGGAGATTTCACCAAGAGAGAAGTTGTTAAGATGTCCGAGAGTTTGAACAGCTCTCTTACCACCCACCAAGAACAAATATCCCACCTTTTAACTCAAAATCCTGCAAAACTTTCTGAAGAAAATCTTCATCAGTTTGTTCAGGATGCGAAAATTGGACTTCAAATGGGACGTAATGTAAGTCATGATATACAGGCTTTTAGAGATACAATTATTCCTGCACATATAGAATTTTATCGTCAGAAAATTGCAATTGATACTTCAGATTTTCCAGAAAAATTGCCTAAAATAAAAAATTACTTTTCAGAAAAAACAGTTGCTCCAGACAATTTGAAAAGCCATGCACAAAAAATGATACACCTGACACAACTCTATGACGCAGCAATTCAAAAAGAACAGGCAAGTCCCCCTCTACAAGTAAAACAGCTACCTGAGTACTCACCTAACACAGCAAATCAACATATTGAAAGTGCTAATGAAAGCATAAAAACCTTTGATGCACAGAAAACTGCTTTGGAAAAACAACAAGACGCGTACAATAAGGATGCGAAAAAATTTGCTAGTTTAAAAAGAAAAGCTAAGACCGCAAAAGAAAGAACCCGCTTAGATTCTAAATTCAAGCTAGCTAAAAAAATGCATGATTTAGGAAAGTCCACCATAAGCTATTTGGATACGGCCAAAGTAAAAACTGAGGGCATAAAAAACAAACTTGAAGGTATGAATATGGATAGTAGCGTCGTAACAGAAAGATCCACGACACAAGTACTAGATGATGCTATCGCCCATAGAAACAAAATGTATCAACACAGACTTAGTTTAGAAGATGAGATAGAAAAGGAAGATGACGCTTCTGCTAAGGATAATCTCGATGAACAAATTCGGGAATTGAGGGTCGGTCATGAAAACTTATCTCGTGGGATAGCCTCTCTGTCGCAAGCACGACGCTCCCTTTTTGGAAAAAATAGTACAGTGAAGCGTTTTATAGATAGATATAGGCCTATCAGATAGAACTGCAAGGATCCACTCATTCTAGTGTTGCAAACCCTTCCCTTTTCTAATCACGCTACAAATAATGCTTGATCCAAAATCATTCCCCATTAAATACGATTTCATTTTGTGTTAGGATAAATGTAAATAATAATAAAAAATAAGCTTTACGGCAGGGACGCTTTGACTACTTTGAAGGAACAAGTTACTCAAACTCATGCTACCCATGAAAAGCTACAAAAGACTAACCGGCTTTTGGCGCAATTTGCCATGGCCTCTCATAAATCTGCAAAAGATTTGAATCACATCACAAAGACAATCTGGCAGGAAAAATTCTATCGGGAAACAACCGAACTAAACCGTTATACTTCTCAACTGGCAGAAAATCTTATGATGGCCCGCTCTGAACAGGATCACGCGATGATCAAGCTTTTAGAAGGCCATGTTGCTGCTATTAAAAACACCCAAAAAGATCTCAGGAGGATCTTGACGTTGCTGAACTCTCAGCCCCTTTAAGAGACTGCATATATGCCTTCCAAAGGCGTGCCGGAATCTTACCCCCCGTAATTTTGTTCATGGGTTTTCCCAAATCATGTCCCATCCAAATACCTGTTGTTAAATGGGAAGTATATCCAATATACCAGGCATCTCGATAGGATTGGCTTGTGCCCGTCTTTGAGGCGCCGCGAAGGCCTTCCACCCGTCCACCCTTCCCTGTTCCATACTCCATAACGGCATTTAAAAGGCCATCCATGGACTGGGCAACGTGGGAAGACAAAAGACGCTTGCGGGAGACTGACTCCCGTTTATATAAGACAACCCCCGACCGATCTCGCACTTGAAGGATGCCATAGGGCTCTACTTGATATCCCCCATTGGAGACCACAGAAAAGGCCCCCGTAAGTTCTAATAGGGTGACGTCCGAACTCCCCAGAGCCATTGTCAGATCGTCAGCCATAGGATGTTTCACGCCCAGGCGATTTGCCATTTCTTTGATGGGCGCCACCTTGATTTGATGGGCAAAACGCACCGCCGCTGTATTCACGGAATAGGCAAAGGCATCCTTTAGGCTGATTTCTCCTCTAGATTTCCATCCATAGTTCTTTGGGCGCCAGTTACCAAAACGTACCGGACCATCCTTCACAGGCGTTTTATAGTCCAACCCGGCTTCCAAAGCGGCCAAGTACACAAAGAACTTGAATATGGATCCCGACTGACGCAAAGCCTGAGTCGCCCGGTTAAATTGTGTCTTTCCATAGGCATTGCCCCCCACCATGGCCCGCACAGCACCATCAGGACTCATAGAAAGCAAGGCCACTTGCTCGTCTTCCAATTTAAAGTCCTTTAAGCCCTGGGCCAAAGCTTTATCGGCCTTCTTTTGTAACGGAGGGTCTAAGGTCGTCACCACCACTAAATCCCGATTCATATCACTTACATAAAGAGGGAGCTCATCAACAATCCAATCGGTAAAATAGCGTACGCCTTCGATTTTCTCTGGCATTTTCTTAAGCTGAAGGCCCTGATCTAGGGCCGCTTCCTTGGTTTGCTCTGAAATAAATCCAACATCCACCATTTTCATCAACACCACCTTTGCCCGTTTCAAAGCCAACTCTGGATTGGAGGCTGGTGAATACCGAGACGGCGCCTTAAGGAGCCCCGCCAAAACAGCAGATTCCAACAGGGTCAAAAAGCGCACTGGCTTGTTGAAATAAGTCTGGGCAGCCGCTTCAAATCCAAAGGCCCCCCGTCCCAAATAAACGCGATTAAGGTAAATGCTTAATATCTGATCCTTGGTAAATTTATGCTCTAACCAGAACGCCAATATCACTTCTTGGACTTTTCGTCGAATGGATCGATTGGAAGACAAAAACACATTCTTGGCCAATTGCTGGGTTAATGTGCTGCCGCCTTGAACCACACGCCCTTCCCGAATGTTCGTATAAAAGGCACGCAACAGGCCAAAAAAATCCAACCCCCAATGATCATAGAATCGGTGGTCTTCTATAGCAAAAATAGCTTGCAATAAGCTAGTTGGAGCATCCTCTACTTTAAGAGGCCTGCCAGAGGTCTCTCCATAGATGGCCAAAGTCTGGCCTTCGGTGGTTAACAAGCTAATGCTCGCCCGCCGCGTTCCTGGTTTTAAGTGTCGTATATCCGGGAGATCATAGGCGTACCAACCCAACGTGGCCGTCCCTATAACAGAGGCCCATATGAACAGGATCAACCCAATGCGAACCACGCCCCATTTAAAGGGCTTTCCTTTCTTTTTCTTTGGACTTGCCCTTTTGGGAGACTTTACCTTTTGAACAGAAGATTTTCCACTGTTTGGGTCTTTGTTAGACATCGCCTAAGCATCCAAGTTGACAACCTTCAAGGCATTTTCTTGAATGAATTCACGTCTGGGTTCTACCACATCGCCCATGAGTGTTGAAAAGATCTCTTCTGCTTGGTCTGCATGGCCAATCTTTACCTGAAGCAAGGTTCGCGCATCAGGATCCAAAGTTGTTTCCCATAACTGAACGGCACGCATTTCACCCAATCCTTTATAGCGCTGGATGTATATACCTTTGCGACCAATTTCTAATATCTTATTAAAAAGTTCCGTTGGGCCATTAATGGTAAACATCTTTTCCTTGGTGGTTAACGTTAGCTGATTACTGAAGATACTCCCCATTTCTTCACCCATCTCATGCAACATATGAGCCTCAGCCGTTCGCATTAAGTCCTGATCTAAGACGTATTCTTCTGTCACGCCTCGGATGGTACGGCTTAGTTGAATGCTGCCATCGTCTTCAGCTGTTCCCTTCCACAAATCAATGCCTTTATGGAGGAGATCGTTGAGTCTTTTGGCAAGCTCTTGAGCCTTTTTAGTCGCCGCTGTCTTGTCGTGCAAATTATCCGCCCCCAAAAGCCCCAAAATGGCGGCTTGCTCGACGATTTCCTGATTGCCAATGCGTGAAGCTAAAGGCTCTACTAATTTTTTGACTTTACGGCCGATCTCTACAAAGGACAAAAGCTCATTGGTCCCCACTTGGGTTTTATCACCCAACGTAAGAACCGTGTCGCTTACACCCGCATTGACGAGATAATCATCCAACGCCCGATCGTCCTTTAGGTAAATTTCAGACTTTCCGCGTTTTGCCTTATACAACGGAGGCTGGGCGATATAGAGGTACCCTTTATTGATAATCTCCGGCATTTGACGAAAGAAAAAAGTAAGCAAAAGAGTCCGGATATGACTTCCATCCACGTCGGCATCGGTCATGATGATGATCTTGTGATAGCGGGTCTTTTCAATATTAAAGTCTGCGCCAATACCTGTCCCAAGGGCCGTAATGAGCGTGCCAATTTCGGCAAAACTTAGCATTTTATCGAAACGCGCTCGCTCAACGTTCAGAATCTTACCTTGCAGGGGCAAAATGGCCTGACATTTACGGTCACGGCCTTGCTTGGCAGACCCACCAGCACTGTCACCCTCAACGATGAACACTTCACTCTTGGCAGGATCACGTTCTTGACAATCTGCGAGCTTCCCAGGAAGAGAGGCCATATCTAGGGCTCCTTTCCGTCGCGTCAGTTCGCGGGCCTTTCGTGCGGCCTCACGGGCACTCGCCGCCTCTAGCACTTTGGAAATGATTTTCTTAGCATCCTGAGGATGTTCTTCCAACCACTGGTCTAACTTTTCCGCAACAATTCCTTCGACAACTGGACGCACCTCTGAGGAAACCAGCTTGTCTTTGGTCTGTGAGGAAAACTTAGGATCGGGCACTTTCACAGACAAGACACACGTTAAGCCTTCCCGTGTATCATCCCCGGAAAAGTTTATTTTTTCCTTTTTGGGAATGGGATTTTTAGCCACATAGTTATTAATGGTCCGGGTCAGCGCCGCTTTAAGTCCCGCCAAATGAGTTCCACCATCTCTTTGAGGGATGTTGTTGGTAAAACATATAAGAGCTTCATGATAAACATCAGTCCATTCCAGAGACGCTTCTACCGTAATGCCGTCTTTTTCACCCATAATACTGACAGGAGGTTGGTGAATGGGGTTCTTACTCCGGTTTAAGTATCGAACAAAGGCCTCAACACCGCCTTCATAATGCAACTCAACAGTTTTGGGTTCTACTTCTCTGTTGTCGGTAAGGATAAGTCTGACCCCTGAATTCAAAAAGGCCAGTTCCCGCAAACGATGCTCTAGGGTGCCAAAGTTGAACTTAATATCGCCGAATGTCTTGGTGGAAGGCATAAAAGTAATGTGAGTGCCTGCTTTTTCACCAGCAGGCCCCTTTACGCTAAGAGGTGCTTCAGGGTCCCCATCTAGAAACTTAATATAGTGCTCATGCCCATCACGGTATATGTTCATCTCAAGATATTCAGACAAAGCATTCACAACGGATACCCCTACTCCGTGGAGCCCACCAGAGATCTTGTATGAATTCTGATCGAATTTTCCGCCGGCGTGCAAGTGGGTCATAATGACCTGAGCAGCGGACACACCTTCCTCTTCATGAATATCCACGGGAACACCACGTCCATTGTCAGTAATGGTTGCGGACCCATCCGAATTCAAGATAACTTCCACAAGATCACAATGTCCGGCCAAGGCTTCGTCAATGGCGTTATCCACCACCTCATAGACCATATGATGGAGTCCGGAACCGTCTTCCGTATCTCCAATGTACATCCCAGGGCGCTTACGAACCGCGTCAAGGCCACGCAAGACCTTAATGGAGTCGGCGCCGTATTCTCCCTCTTGGGGCTCAGGGGTGTTTGGTGTATTAGAGGTCTCTGTGGTCATCGTTGTCATCATCCTTTCTCTGCCTTTATAAAGGCAATACGCCGCCGGCTTCAACATTAAAAAATTGAGCCCGACCGTCAAGTCCTGTAAAGGTATCCGCATCTGTGCCCGTCAAAAACGCTTGCACCTTCAAATCGCACACCTCTTGAAAAAAAGCTTCTCGTCGGCTTTTATCCAAATGAGCAATCACCTCGTCCAGTAATAATAGAGGCATTCTCTCTCGTTGAAGGGAGTGTACCCGAACGTGACTCAAAATCATAGAAATAAGAAGCGCTTTTTGCTCTCCAGTGGAACAAAAAGTGGCAAAACAGTTCTTTTCCTGGTGAGTCACCTGTAAATCGCTTATATGAGGGCCAACTGAAGCCCCTCCCCCCTCCCCATCCGAGGGTCTATTCTGTCGCAAAGTTTCCCGGACTCTTTCTTCCACTTCCAGAGATGAAGATGCCAACAACCAATCATCAATGAGACCCTCCATCTGAAAAATTGCCTTAGGAAAGGGGCCGTCCGATGACAGGGAAGACTGGGTCAAGTGGGTGCAAATTTCCTGACGGTTACTAGCAATAGCGACCCCACTTGCCGCCATGGTCCCCTCTAAAGCATTCAGCCAGTGATCATCGGCTCTTCCCATCTTTAAAAGACGAGAACGCTCTCGCAGGGCGTACTCGTACTTGTATACTAAAGAAGAATGCGTGGTATTAAGGGTTATACAGAGCTTATCGAAAAATCGGCGACGATGACCTCCCCCTTCCTGGAACAAACGATCCATTTGGGGCGTCAACCAAATCACGCTTAGAATTTTTTCCAAGGCAGTTTGCGACGTAACAGGCTCTCCATCCACCCGAATAAGGCGCTTTTCAGTGCCTTGAGGATCGGACGCTGGATCCAAACCTGTCCCAAGTTGAATACGCTCTCCCTGAGTCTCTAATTGAGCAGAAACAACCCAGGCAGGTGATGGTGTTTTCGAGGCTTGCCAACTTACTATGTCACGCAATTTAGCCCGACGGAGACCCCGGCCAGGTGCTAAGAAAGAAATGGCTTCCAATATGTTGGTCTTCCCTGCCCCATTTGGCCCCATAAATACGATTGGTGTCGGTGCTAGGGGCAAATGAAGCTGGGGATATGATCGGAAGTTTGTCAGATCAAGTTGGGCAAGAACCAAGGGCTTGGGCGGCACAGCAATCGGAGACTTCGCCTCTGGTTGATCTGGTGAAAATGACCCTAGACTAGCTGAAGAAGCAGATCCCATCAAACGCGTAAAGGCATAATCACGTAGGATCCAGTATGATCTTCTGAATCACGGATTAAAATGGAGGCCCCAGGATCATTAATGGCAAACTCTATCTTGGCCCCTTGGATGATCTGGGACACGTCGAGAATAAATCTGGAATTAAGGCCAAAAGCCACTTTATCGCCTTTATATTCGGCTTCCATCTCTTCAACCGCACTACCATGGTCTAAACTGGTTGCTGACAATGTGGCAACTTTGGGCGCGAGAGCGATCTTCACGACCCGAAGTTTGTCTCCAGAAACGATAGCCACACGATCTACGGTTTCTGAGAACTTCTTGGAGGGAATGGTAAGGTTATAGGTTTTCTGATCGGGAATAACTTTTTCGTAATCTGGAAAGGTGCCGTCAATGAGCCGAGACGTCAGCAAAATACCATCGCAGGAGAATGATATATTTGTTTCAGAAAGGGATACCTCAACCTTTCCTTCAACATGCTCCAAAATTCTTAAAAGCTCATTGACTGTCTTTCGGGGAATAATAACACCAGGCATGCCTTCTGGCGTCTTCACATCAGAGACTTCCACTTGAGCCAATCGATGACCATCTGTCGCAACGGCTTTGAGAATCTTCTTTCCGCCCACTTCGGCTGTGTGCAAGTAGATACCGTTAAGATAATAGCGGGTTTCTTCCGTAGAAATGGCGAAACGTGTTCTCTCCAAAAGGCTGCGAAGAACTTTTACATCCAATGTTAAGGAATGAGGCAACGTATCCTTTTGGATAGAAGCAAAATCTTCGGCCGGCAGGGTTCCTAATTTGAAATTAGAGCGCGCTGCTTTGATGGCGACTTGCGATTTTTCAGCATCGTGCACCAAGGTAATGTCGGCTCCTTCTGGCAGCTTGCGGACAATGTCATAGAGCATATGAGCCGGAACAGTAATGGCACCAGGCGTTTTCACATCGGCCTTTAGCTTTTCTTCCAGAGATAGTTCCAAGTCTGTTGCCAACATTTCAAGGGTTCCCCCTTCCTGAGCATTCAAGAGAATATTGGACAGAATAGGAACAGTTGTTCGACGCTCAATAACACTTTGAGAATGGGACAGGGCTTTTAAAAATAAAGACCGCTCAATTGTAAATTCCATTGTTTTGATCACTCCACACCTAGGATTCTAATGTACGCTTCAGTAATTCCACTTCCTCTGCAAATGCTGAATCAGATTGCATTATTGTTTTGACGGTCCGCACAGCATGCATAACCGTCGTATGGTCTCTCCCACCAAAAGCCCGGCCAATTTCAGGGAGAGATTTCGTTGTAAGCTTCTTTGCTAAATACATGGCGATTTGTCGAGGGCGTGCAATGGTACGATGGCGCCTGACCGAATGCATATCCGAAACCTTAATGGCAAATCGCTCTGCTACCTTACGTTGAATATCTTCAATATCTAAACGACGTTCATTGGCCCTTAGAAGATCTCGCAGGGCCTCTTGGGTCATTTCAAGGGTTATCTTACGCCCAATCAAAGAACTTAGTGCCGCAATACGTCTCAAAGCCCCTTCTAACTCTCGCACATTGGAAATAATCTTGTGAGCCAAGAATTCTAGGACTTTATCAGGAAAGGAAACACCAAGACTCTCTGCCTTTGTCTGAAGAATCCCCAGTCGCAATTCATAAGTCGTCGGATGAATATCTGCAACGAGGCCACAGCCTAGGCGCGATTTGAGGCGCTCTTCCAAGCCATCCAGATCAGAGGGAGACTTGTCGGCTGAAAGAATAATTTGGCGATTTTGGTCAACAAGGGCATTGAAAGTATGGAAAAATTCTTCCTGGGTGGAGTCCTTCCCCCCAATAAACTGAACGTCATCAATCATCAGCACGTCTACGGAACGAAACTGCTCCTTAAAGGACATGATCTCTTTACTCCGCAAGGCCCGGATAAATTGATACATGAACTTTTCAGCCGATAAATAAATGACACGTCGCTCAGGGTGGCGTTCGCGGATATGCCAAGCTATGGCGTGCATTAGGTGGGTTTTACCCAAACCGACACCACCATATAGAAACAAGGGGTTAAAGGTAATATTGGCATCGTCTGCCACGCGCAACGCAGCAGCATAAGCCAGCTCATTGGGCTTTCCCACCACAAAGTTGTCAAATGTATAGCGCGGATCAAGAGCGGCCCCCACGGTAGGATCTTCTAGAAAGCTTGCTGTCTCAGATTCTTGTCGAATCAAAGCCGCCTTTCCATTTGGCGCTTTGACTTCTGAAGTCGCTTTCTCAGCCTGAGATTTGCGAGCAATGGGACATACGACCACATCAAAGGCCCTAATACTGGGGCATTCTTGCCGCCAAAGGGTGTGGATTCGCTCAGCATAGTGCGTCATGACCCAATCTCGCATAAAGCGTGTGGGAACAGCCATGGAAACATGGCTGTCGGTGCAAGCATCTAGCTGTAAGGGCTTTAACCAACTGGCGTATATGTCTTCACCCAACTCCCTTCTCAATCGGGTCCGAACACGGCCCCATTGTTCTGCTGGAGTATAGTGTGGGTCAGGTAGTGCCATAGGTTAGAATCTCTTAGTATGTTTAAAACTCGAAGCAACTCATTCAAAAAGAAGGACTTACACATTTATGATTGGTCTCGAAGCCAGAACGACTCACTCGAAAACTGACGCCACTATAGATCACGATTCTCACCTTATCAACAGGCAAACGTGATTTTTTTAAAGAAAAATTTCCCCTGCAACCCCTTGAAAAACAAGGAATTTTTTCACATGCCTTTCGAAAGCTATACACCAAAAGGTGTAGAGTCTAATTCGATGCACAAAATGGCTGGAAAGCTTAAATTATTGGGACTAGAGAGCTTTAATAGCTGCTGAGAGACGAGATAATTTTCGGGCCATGGTCTTGCGACTGAAGATTCCTTTTCCAGCTGCACTCATCATAAGGGGCTCTGCAGAACGGAACGCCGTCTGAGCTACGTCTTTTTTCTTGGCCTCAATGGCAGTCTCTACCTTTTTAATAGATGACCGAGCTGTATTACGACGATGCCGATTGACTTCGGTCCGACGGGCAATCTTTCGAATCATTTTCAAAGAAGAGGTATGGTTAGCCATCTAAAATCCTTTATTCATCATGTAACAAGTACAGACCTTCTACCGCTTCACAGGCAGAAGGTCAAGGAAAATTTGCTTGCGTGTCCATACATGCAAAACGTGTTCGTTGACACAGAACGTGTTCGTAGGCGCGACTTTCATATCCTTACCTGCAAAAGAGGGCATTAGGCACAGGTATTGGGCGCAGCATCCGTGGGTGCAGTAGGGGCTACTTCTTAGGCGCCCCTGTAATTTCTTTCAGAATATGTGTAGGACTTTCCGAATATGCAGGACTTTCCGAATATATGTAGGACTTTCCGAATATATGTAGGACTTTCTGAATATACAGATTGTCCGAATACGCAGCAGAGGATCCTTTCAGCCCCTCTATTATAGGTGGGAATAGATAGAAGCTGACATGTCCCCTGAGTAAAATATATAAGGCTCCAGTTAGAAGAGCTTGGGTTAATCAACGCTTCTAGCGGCTAAAACCTCTCCGGCCAGTTTCCCCACATGAAAATGAGGACTTACCCATTTATAGAAGCCAACCTCTCGGTGTGAGCCAACGGCTGCATGCCCTACGTAAAGAGCACCGGTGCGAAGACCCGCATGGTGTTGAGACGTCCTTGCTGCGTAGATTACACTCGTTCCTTCTTCAGCATCGAAAGAGACTCTATCATTGCGTGCATAACTTTCCGAAGCCCCTATAGAGCAAAGAAAAGCGACTGAAACGACAGAAATGAAATATTTCATAATACCCCTCCATTTCACAAATCCTTTAAATATGTTGGGAAGGGTTTAAGGCCAAGTTGCCTATGGGAAATGTATTACTCCACAGAAACAGGTGAAATTCACAGCACCCCAAGGCTATTACTTAAAAAATCCCCGTTTGCAGCAATCCCTGCAATTTAATTTTGCAGAAGTCCATGCAATTCAACTTGGCCAGCACTTATCTCGCTTACCACGGGATTTTGTTCGAACAAAGCGCACCGCTAAAGTAATCCACTGGATCAAAAATATCGACCTCTACTTTGTCCACCCTCCGTCAACTTATAGTATCTCACAAAAAGGTTAACAAATGGTTAACAGAGGTACATTTTGGGCTCATCTATCTGATTTTAGGGGAAAGTCTCCCGTCTTTGATTGCGTTTTTGTTGCGCTATGGCGGACAGGCCGCTACGACGTGACAAGTCCTTACCGTGCTTCCGTCTTCGCTGTGGTCTGTAGTGACAAGTCCTTACTGTGCCGTCTACGAGCTGATTACAGTGATCTCCGTTCTCTGAGCTCTGATCACTGATACATGGATCCCGCGATGCCAACTCACTCTACGCCTCTCCGGCTTAAGACGCCGGTTCGTCTAGAGTTCCTAGGCTCCGGGAAGACGGCAGTGGTAAGGATGTTAGGACTTGCTTTCTAGCCCTCGGGAAGACGGAGACTCTGGAATCCTCGCAGTCCAAGGAACACAACCCAAATCCGTCATCCCGGCCATTAGGAATTATGGGCAAGCCGTAGGCGCGTCCCTAGAATTCCTTATGAGCGCGGGATCCAGGAGCTTCATGGACAAAGTATCCTGTCGTCGAAAAAAAAGAGGAGCAGCCACCGAAGCTCACTCCTCTCTCCCAACGTACAGCCCTATTTCACCCCAGAACCCCACGCAGACTCCTATTTCACCCAATAATGTTGAAGCTCCATAAGCATTTCTTCGGCTGAAGAAGGCCAACTAGTACCTCCATCGAGGGCACTTACGACTTGCCTATAACTGCGGAACGTTTCGGCATTTCCCGGTGCATTTTCGAAATCTCCCATTTCAGGAAAGGTCGTGCGAATATGAGAAATCATTCCCTCGTAGACTTTCCTAGAATATTCTAGATTGTCCGTAAACTCTGGCAAGGCTGCTTCCACAGACCCATAAGAGGTTAAAGGAGATTTTCTTAACTTCCCAAACTGAAGATCATTTAACATGCTATCCAATGGATCAAAGACGTAATCCAAAAATCCTGCTGCTGGAAAATCTCCTTGATCACGGTTAAGAAATGAGAAAACCGTTTTCTTGCCCAGTTCACTCAAATTTGGCCATTTGCCCCCATTCGCTTCAAATTGCTCGTATTTCTCACGGGTCGCCATCTTACTCGTGATCATTCGAACGATTTCGTCTAAGAGCTCCTTCTGTAATACCTGTATGTCACCACCACTCAAAGACTTTACAAAAGCAGTATAGGTTACGAGAGATGCCAAAGAGCTTGCCGGTACAACATCTGTCTCATTGACAAACACTTTTAGGTGAGCATTTAAGCCGAGAAGAAAATTATTAAAACCATCAATTAGTCCGGCTCTTGATAAATCCTCATCTTGCAGCGGCTGTATATGCCTCACTTGGTTGCTCAAAACTTCTTCATTTTCCAATACGCCTGAGGCGAGAAGTAGGTGATCATCAGCTGTCCCTGCTCCCAAAAGCATTCTTGCCATAGTTAAACCAACGTGTACTTTGGAATCTAAGCTTCCATTGAGAGACCATACCTTTCCTGAATCACCAAAAGCTGAAGCCAGGTCGGGAAGTACCCCCATCTTTTTCCGCTCATCTTCTTCCATTTCCTCACCAGTATATTTGCGAAATGATTCTGATCCTGAGATAGCAGGACAATTTGAATGCCAGTGCGGAATCAAGGAATCGGCTTCCTCACCAATTGCTGTCGTATTGCTCCCAATGCTTTGAGCCAAAGCTCTCCCCAAATCACTCCCACTAGACCAAGTCATGGAAAATTCCTCAGAAGCCTTTAGAAAAGCGTCTCTATTCGTATCTCGGCCCTGGAGAAAAGTCCTAACAACCTGTAGCTCTTCAGAGAGGCCTCTCTTTTCCACGCGAGCTTCTAAAGCTGAGTCATCTGAAAGCATCTCTACAATATCCTGAGGTTGAACAGCACCTGCAAGATACGCAGTTTCATCACGCATATAATCTGAGTCACTGTCGCTTAGTGTCGCTTTTGCCTCAAATACAGAGAAAAATAAGGCACTCAAAGCAACATAATTAAATAATTTGTTTCTAAACTTCATAAGAAAAATCCTATAATTTGTATAATGTAAAAAAGTCACGCTACACTATCTATGCCACTAATACAATACAAATGCATATTAAAGAACCTGGGTATGCGGTTTACTCCACAAACCGGCTAAATCGCCATTATTTTGCAGTTGACTCCACTCGCTATTATATGTAGCACTTTATGCTATGAACACTTACCCTGAAGATGCAGTTGAATTAATGAACATGTTTTCAAA
>JABJFC010000007.1 GCA_018662925.1 Alphaproteobacteria bacterium
CACAACATATCCAAATATCTTTTTGGAACTCAAAAAAGTCCTGATATCGTTAAATCATATTTCCTAAAATCAGAGGTCTCTTACGCTGCTTAATGTAAACTGTTTGCTGGCCGGAGTAATAAAGGAGCCTTTGGGTACAGAATCGTTTGGCGTGGGAGATTTTGTCAATCGTTTGCGCCACTGGTAGAAAGTTGAAGGTGATAGGTTCTTTTGGGCACAAAAAGCTACCACTGTCAGGCTACTTCCTGCAAACTCTTGAAGAATGGACAGTCTGAGTGGAACTGATGTTTTTTCGTGACGTGTTTGGGGGCTTCTATTCTTTACTTGAGTAGCTTCGAGCATTGAAATCTCCTTTTTTAAATTCAATCTCAATAACTCTGCAATATATAAATTAACTTGAATAGATGGGGTTTATGAACTGCTTACGGATAAGCGTTTAGTGCCAATGCGAGAACGGACCTTGGTAAATAAACTGAAACTAGGGGTAGTAGTCGAAAGTCCAAACCCACAAAACCATTTGCCAGCTGTATTTTCTTGAAGGAAACGTTCAAGTTCTCGGTCTGAAAGATCCTCTAGATACTGTAAAAATAGACACTTAAACAAACACTCTATCCCATAACCATCTGCACCTTTTACGTGCTCAAGTTCCTTCAAACTCTTACGTACGAGGGTGGTCGGAAATAAGTCGCTAATCTTGCGATAAATATGTGTTCTAGGAACAAGCTCATTTAAGCTCACCATTTCCACTTGATACATATGTAAACTCCTAAGAATTAAACCTGTAGAGAGTATAACAATACACAACCAATCTTTAAACTAATTCTCCCAAATTAACCCATTATTCTACAGGGCTATTATTGCTCGTATTAGAAAATTATTGTTATATTTCAATACCAGAATGGCTGATCATTTAAATGGTGTTAATATCTATAAGACTGTTGATACCTGCCATTTTGAACCACATGAGGTTCAAAAAGGAACAATTTTCCTCTGAGTGAGAAGCTCGAGTTCCTTAACATTTGGCAAGAGCCGGGTTAAATTTGCCCTGGGCCGAAGACTTTGTGGAATTGAATGACGAGTTTGCAAATTCTAACGGGATCTAAGCCAAACGGGAGACTAAGTAACCACTCTCGTAATTGCATCGCGTCGTGCAAAGTACTCTCCACTTTTTCTCGTAACAAAGTACTGTGTGAATCTATATCAGCCAACTTGGGGAAATCAGGATCTCTCACGACGACGTCTACAAAACGGCCCTTAACTTGGATAACAGATGGAGCGCAACGGCTCACCACTACTGTTTAGTAGTTCAGGATACTGCTAGCTATAATGCTTCATCCACTCGCTACCTACATGTATACTTATAGATTGCATCTTGTTCAAATTTTCCAAGATTCCATTATCAACCCTTATCCAGAAAGAATCCATGTCCCCCACAGGTATACGCCTCCAAAATCATCGGACTTAAGACCGTTTTGACTGAATTGACGAACACCGGCTTCTCCAGCAAGATGTAAGAGCTCTCGTACAGTACAATAAACTTTCTCATCCCAGTGGATCCTGATCTTCACATCTGCCCCAATATTTACTAATCTCTCTACTTCTTTAATATCTCTCCTAACCGCTGATACCCTTAATTGGCTTCCGATATCTTCTTCATCAACTCCACTTCGTCTCATACAGTAAGAGTCTGAAACAAATAGCAAGCATCCGAAGTGGACAATAACAAAAAAGTAAAGATATCTTTTCATAGTCTCTCCCCTAGTACATCCTTGAGGCGTTTCATATAGTAAGACTACCAAATGTATCCTCTTTGTCATTGTCAATATAAAATACCCAGGTAAAGGTCACCAAAAGTATCCACCCTGAGGAAGAAAAAAGAGGAAGTAAAATCCCCTCAGCTTTGTTAGAGCGTCAATTTTACCTTTCATAGCCACGTGATTTAGTTTGCTCCTGCTGTTTCTCAACATAATCTTTCAGTTCTTTGGTGAGTGTTGGATTACATGCGCCTAGATCTTTCCTGAAGGAAGCATCTTTTTCGAACAATTGGATGTAAACACTAAGGTCTTTTCGTGCGTCTTCACCAAGCGATGAGTTTTGATAGAGTTTTATCTCCTTGAGCTTATCTTCCATATGAGAGGCTATTTTTTTAATTGAGGAGATTTGAGAACGAGGTGTTACACTTTTTTGTATTTCCGTTTTGTGTACTTCTTGGAACAGCAGCTTCTTCGGATCGTGATACTCTCTCACGTAGTCTTGAACACCTTGAGGACCTTTCTCTTTTAGAACATCATTAAAATCTTGTCCTGGATTAAAGGGCTTAATGATGGATACAGCCCTACCTTGCTGCTCCTTGAATTGATTTTGAATTCTCTCCAGAATTTCCTGAGTCCGTGCGTTTTGTTTGTGCTCGTCGTTATCTGCACAAATAATAATTTCTTTTCCTCCTTGATAGTTACCAATGTTGTAAATCCCAAGAGAGGCAACAATTTTTCCACTTACGCCAGCCTCCTTAATGGAAAGAGCCGACTCAATACCTTCCGCAATAAACACCCTGTCAATACCTTCTGGAGCATCTTGAAGTGTTACAAAGGAGCCTTTTGCTAACCCATAGTTGATTTTATTGAGTTTTTCTCCGTCCCTGCTTAAAGCCCTTTTACCAGTGTCTTCTAGTTTCGTTAATTGAACGGATCTTAACTCACCTACTTTATTGTGCCCAAATGCCGCAAAACAGTCGTGCTTTAAGGCCTTACGTTCTCCTTTGTACATAAATTCTGTTCCCTTTGGGATAAATCGTAGATCTTCCGATAAGGCCCCTTGAATGCCACGTTCGTCTCTAATGTAAGTTTCCGCTAACGTATTTTCAATTGATTTGGATTTCATCTGCAATTCAAGAACCGCATTAAGGCGCTGAGCAATCTCTTTCGCGTGATCTATTTCTCTTTCCTTTTGTGCCTGCTCTCGAGTTTGTAAAGAAGGCAATCGTGATATTTTGGGACTGGCTTCCATATTTAAAAAATTGGATAAATAATCAACCGATTCCTTAAAATCTGTTCCTTTTTCTCGCCCTATCAGCTTAAAAATATCCCCCCCTTCATCACGTTCAAAATCCTTCCACAAACCTTCCTTGGGACCTGAGATGTTTACAACGATGGAGCCTTTCTGTCCAAACCGTAAAGATGACTTTGTACACATACGAGCATTTGGTTGACCTAACAAATCAATCGCTATGTCCCCATACCGTCCACGGGCCCTTTCAAGGACATGGGTCGTGGATACAAATGATTCTGCACTAGGTTTTCTTTCCGCATACCCTACATGCTTTTGTAGACGAGATTGAATGTCAGGTCTCATATTCTGCAAAACAGAGATCGCCACTTGATTTCTTACGAGATGCTGGGCATTTTCATTTCGTGCGGTAAGGGCTGTTTGCCACTCTTCCTTTAAGGAACTTCGCTCTTCAGCTGTTTTAAGTAGCATACTCTTCCATAGACGGGCGGTTTCCCTTGAGGAATTCAGATATTTTTCAATTGGGTGATAGATGAGATCTGGATTTACATTGGAAGCAATTTCTCCAGACTGAACTTTTGCATAGAGGGCACTATCGAAGGTGACTCTGTTTACATCAAGTCCTGCTTGTTTTGCAACCCTATAATCTTGTGGACTTTTCAGAACTTTCTTAAGCTCTATTGCTAGTGGACCTCTCTCATCAATGCTTTTAGCTGTATTATAGATCCCAACTTTAAGCCTTATCTCCCCATTAATGGCATGTTTTAGAAGTTTGTATTCCTTAACGTTCGAGACCTCAAAAAAAGGTTGGTACTTTTCTGGTGACTCAACAAGTTTTAAGGCTAAGGCGTCTCGGGTGATTTGCGTTTTCTTAAATTTCTCCTGGGTAATAAAGGTTTTCGAGACATGTGCTTCAACACTTGGCTGCTCTTTGAGTTTGCTATAAAGGGCTGCAGCTTCATTCCGAGCCTCTATATATGCCCTTACGGTATTGTAATGCTCCTTTTGATCATAATTAAGGCGATCATAATAGATATTCTCGTGTTGCGATTTTAAATGTGCGTTTGCATGCGACTTGACGGAGACAATATACACGAGATCGTTTTGGTTAAGAGAATTACCCCAGTAGTCAACCAGAGAATCATCTCTTTTTTCCACCCTAAAGAAGGGATAATAAAGGCGCGGATTTTCTTGGATTTGGTAAGCAATGGAATCTCGTTCTGTCTTTAATTCTTTATAATCTCCATGGAGAGGATGAGATTTTGCAAGGCTTCCAGGATGAGTTTGGGAGATCTCTTGCCATAGAACCCTCGTTTTACGTGTTAAGTCTATATAGTCGTCCACCTGAATAGATGCTCTATACTCTATCTCTGAGAAAAGACGAGAACGGTGTCCAGCGTCTACTTCCAAGACATCACGTCTCACCCCTGCGAGTCGTACGTAGGGCACATGTTCGTCCCACTTTTCCAAAATACTTTGGGCAACACGTTTCTTCTCTTCAAAGCACGTTTTATAAGCGCTGTACGATGGGTGTAAATAAAGGGGCTGTAAGGGCGTGCTTTCCATTTCCTCCCGAATGTTGACAGCCTCCACCATGAGATCCTTATACTGTTGTACGCGCTCTAGAAAAGGCTTTTGAGACACTGAGATTTCATAGTCTTGCAGTGTTTCTTTAAAAGCGCCTCGGCTGACTTTGTCTATAAAATCCTTAAAATCTATAAACCGATCCCGGCTCACATACAATTTCACATCATGACGATGCCTCGTCATGGCCACAAGCAGACTTGATGGATCAAGACAAGGGTCTGCCACCACGAAAGTTTTATCAAACGTACTTCCTTCTGACTTGTGAATGGTCATGGCGTAGCCATGAGTGATGTGCGGATACTTTTCTGTGCTGAACTGAACCAGACGCCCACAATCAAGGCGTACCGTCATTGTTTTTGAATTATATGCCTCAATTGCCCCCAGTGTACCATTCTTAGCACCAGTTCGAGTGTTGTTTTTAATAAAACTTTTCAAAAAGGATTTCTCTTCAACATTCTTAATATACAGCCCATGATGATCATTCTGCGTAAACCGAATCCGATCGCGTATCGCATATTCTTGACCTGAGATCACAAAACTCTCTTTTAAATATCCTCGCGCTTTAAGTTTCTCACGAATCACTTTATTAAGCTCATAAACTTCCATATTCCGATAAGCTAAAGCCATGTGGCTTTGACGAGGGCTATAATCTTTAATGTAGGCATCTCTCAAAGCATAAATAAGCTCTTTAGAACTTTCATGCCATGTGACGTGGCCCTTTTCGTAATAAGGTTTGATACCGTCCAAAACTCGGTGTTCGTTTAAGTGCTTTGAACATTCTCGCTGCCAATCAACCTTTTGACGCAACACCTCTCGGGTTTCACAATATCCAAATTTTTCTGCAAAAAGCCGCCCGTAATCACCACTTTCTCTCGACTTAATTTGGGCAGTATCTTGGACTATGAGGACTTTGGCCCCTCTCTCAACGGCTTCTCTCATGAATGGCTCCCAAAGCCTCTCTCCAACCATATTGGCTTCATCAACAATAATGACGTTTTTGCTCGAGAAGCGATGTTTCTCCAAAGCCTTCATTTTGTTGTGGGCGTAAAGATACGGCCGCCCCCAAAGTCGGCCACTTTTAACGTATGCTCTTTGTTGCTTGTATTTCTGCCAGTTGAAGAGAAAGCTATCCAACGTCTTACAAGGAATGCCAATTTCTTGCTCCATGATTTCAACGGCTTTTCCTTGGAAAGAGGTGCCGAGCACTTCATAGCCGGCTTGTTGGTAAGCATGGGCAACGGCTTTTAGGAGCGTGGTTTTTCCAGTCCCTGCTTTTCCGTTAAGGATACGGATATCAGGTCCTGTGCATAAATGGGTGACAGCGTCCCGCTGCTCCTTATAAAACTCTACCTCTTCTCCTCGAATGGATCTATCAATAATGTCTTGAGAAACAGATTTTGTTTGCCGTTTATGCAGTGTTTCTGAAAGAGTTGTTATGTGGTCTTCTTGTTTTTTGTAGTGGGTGGACGTAAACACCTCTTCTCTATTGATATTGTTACCAACTCTTTCTGCAATCTCTTTATTTTCTAGCAGTTGATCCGTAAGCTTTGAGGCAAGACCTTGTAGTTCAGTTGCAAAAGCAGTGCCTTCAAAAACGCTGTTATCGTTGGCCTGTGCAAGGATGAGTTTTGAGTTGATATCAATTCTTTCAACTTTACCCTTTATGATTGCAAAGAGTTTGGCATCTCCTCCAACACGGCGGAGGATTTCGTCCTCAATGTGCTTACGTGTGAAAGTCGTGCGTTTGTGAGCAATTTCCTGGACTAAAGCTCCAGGATTCTCGCACATTATGGCAATATTTTGCTGCCTCGTAACTTCATTATCTGCAACAATTCGAGAGTAGTTTCCTTCTCTGGCAAGCTTTTGAGCATACCATCCTTCGTGCTCTGTTGGTAAAAACTGTGAGCCTCGATCTTCATTGGAACGAGCATCGATACGAACAGTGTACCCCGCCAATTGAAGGTGCTTATTAGCCGTTACTTCCCATAGCTTTCTTGTGGTTTTGAGGGCGTCCTTGCTGACAATGTCTCGGTCTTTCCTCTGTGAGAATGCGCCTTCGACAAGCGGACGTCTTGTGATCATGCCGTGGAAGTGTGGATTGCCTTTATCCCAGTGTATGGCATATTCAACGATAAGTCCTCTTGAGACAAACCTCTCTTTTAAAAACTCCTCAACACATGTCTCTGCCTCAATCTTTTTGAACTCAATAGGAATGGCGCCCATAATTGTTTGAGCAGTTTGTGTTGAGTTTAAGAACTTCTCTTTTGCCTCTAAACTTTTTTGGTGTCTTATGGGATCGTGTGCGTTGCCTTTGAACCTGAGAGAGGCGATTTCATCTTCAAAGGACTCGACTTTGTTCCACAAAATGGAAGAATTCTTTGCCCAATCTGGTGCCTCATCTCCCGCAAGAATTCTGCTTACTATCACATCTTTTTTGCTTGTGTAATCGTGATCTACACCTGTGCGCTCGTCACACTGACGCGCACCTCCAATATATGCACTAAAGCCCACTGATGAACGTCCTTCACTCCGTGATATAAACCCCAAGGCAAGCGAATAAATTGCCATAACAAACACCGTTAAGCGTCAATTACAATTTAAACCCTGGAAGTTTATATTTGAGTGATGCGAAGTCCCTAAGTCGTAAGCCCCTTTCCCTTTTGCAGCTTATTCTAACGCCTGTGGCCGTAAAGCACAAGCTGGATTTTCAATCCAGCATAAGTGCGCACCCCAAGAAATGATGGCAGCTGGGTAGTTTTTAATTATAACGCTTACGCGCCTTATTATGCTCTCAGAAAGCCGGAACGGCGTATGAGTGGAGGTGGGGCTGTTCAATAAAATTTGTGTCTATCGATCAGTCACGACAAGCCCCCCTAGTTTGTTGGAAGGCATTGTTTTGCTGTAAAAGGAGGGAGAGTTCCAAGCAATAAAGCGACAAAGTTAATTCTTAAAGTTAGGATGAATGAGATGAATCCTTCTTCCAAAAATCCAGTTGAATGAGTCGAAAATACCAGGGGCAAACGAGACTTAAAGGCTCTTTCCTTACTTCCATAACGTCAATATTGTTGCATTGCATGTTCTCGTGGGCTCCCTCATATTTTCTATAATATGGGGAAATATACATCCTCTTTTTTTCTTCATCAGGGTGGAGACTTTCAGTAACCACTACGATTTTATATTGACAATAAAACTACGGATGTGGCGTGGAGAAGAGACCGTTTATGCAGTTTACTGATACAAACAAAACTATGGTTCTTCTTATCCAAATGTAGGCTTCAAAAATGCTTTATAATCGTTAATGCGAACTTTAACCCTTCAGTCTATGGAGGTTCTCTTCCTTACTTCAATCCGGCTTTTACTCGATTCTACCTTAAAAAACAACGGATTGACTTTCTCTTGAACCCTGTTAGAGTTCTCTTAAGTAAAATAGGTCATTTAGAAAAGTAATTTATAAGATGTAGGAGGATTGGCCGTATATTTCAGCAGCAGTAAACACCTCACTTCATCACTGGATTTGATTGAGAGAGGGCTTTTCCTGAGCTCAGCTAAAGCTCTCTCCTTTTTATAGAACGCAACTTTAACAATACCATCCAATGTGTGACTTACTATCAGTCCAGCCTTTTTGCGCTCACCTCTGCATTGTTTTTAGACAAATCGCTCAAACCTGCTATCTTAGGTCCAGCAAGAAGTCGGTAACTTGGGGAGGGCCATACTGGCTCCAAGTGACATAGAGTGGGAGCCAAAGCACAAAGAGCACAAACTCGATAAATCATCTTTACTATCACTTTTATCGGTTGCTCTTCTGAACCCATTTCCTGATTTTTTGTGATTGGTAATATCTATTTCCAGTAACATGCCTTTAAGGGCAATTTGAATGCGGGTGGGGTCTCAAGAGAAAAAACTGAACTTTTGGTTGTGTCTTCCTTTTTAAGACTGAAGGTTTTTGATTTCTTCCTCACTTAGTCCTGTGATATTTGAAATTTCTTTCACAGAATAGTTATTTTCGAGCATATTCATAGCAATATCCTGGGCTTTGGATTTTACACCCTCTTTAACGAGCATAGCTGTGTGACCGGCGATTTTACTTTATCAACATCATCCCATGATTTATGGTGCGCCTCTCGAAAAAGCTCAACCCACTCACGCATCCTAGGATCTTCTACAGGTCCTTCATTTAAAACTGAGTACTGAATTAATTCAATGCCATCAATTATGTTAGCAGGATTTAAAGCATCAACAAACTTGTAATGTCTTATTACTTCTTTCGGCGTATCTACCCAATGCCGCACTTCATCCTTTCCACCTCCAAGAATATTAATCGCAATAACCTTTCGGAGTTCTCCCCAATTGTCACCTGAAGGGAGTTGGCGCCCAAAATAGAGCGCAGCATAAGCAAGAGCACGCCTGTCCCAGAAGCCTTGAGGAACGACCTGCACTTCGGCAATCGCAAAATGCCCGTCAGAGAGGTGGCACGCTAGATCCATTTGTGCAGCTTTTAAAGGACGTGGAAAGGCATCTCTTAAATGGTTAAAGTGATGGACTAATTCACTAAGAACTTGTGTGGCGCCATTATGTTTTTGCACGGACTTTGTTTCTACAACATATAACTCACCTTTGCTAATGCGGGGCATAAGAGAAGCCGTTTGTTTTGTGTTTAAAATGTCTCTTAGTGCGGTAAAATCCTTTATTGGCGATAAAAATTGTGATCGAGGAGTTCTGTACTTACAATATCAAGGTTTTGTGAAAACGTTTGGAGAAAATCGAGGCGAACTTCACTCGCATTAAGCATATATCGAAAGGCCGAATCGTATGTTGGTATCCCAAAGATTTGACTCGTTTCTTTGTCATCTACATCCTTCAATTGACCTGTTGTTGAATGAAAGAAACATCCAGGCTTAGCAATAGTAAGGACACCACGATGTGTGCAATGTCTAAGTAACCCCACTGCGTCTTCAACTAATGGTAAAAATCCTCGTAAAGGAGTTGGACTTGCTTCAAATGAAGAAATCATGCAACCCAATACCAGTAAGAAACTTACAAGAATGTGTTTTGAATATTTCATGGCGTTTACTCCTTATATGAGGAGGTGTCCCTTATTAATAAATCACCTCATTTATTCTATCAAACTGTAACGTCGGCTGTATCGCAAACTCGTGATATTTCCGATTTAGTTTGCCAATAACCTCCGGCAAAGCTGGGAGTTTGGATAGAAACTGCTCGAGGCGGTTAATCTTACTTATTACAGGCTAATATTATCAAGGCGCCTATCCTCGACTCGTTATGTAAATGGGGCAAAAAAAATATCAGTCCGCTCAAAAGTAAAAAAAGGCGGCTTAAATTACCCTGCCTTATTTCTTCTTTGCCTTAAAGGCTACCTGATAAGCTTTTTCCGACCATTTTATCAGTTTCTCGGAATCTTCCAATATTTCAATTGGCACTTTCCAGTTCGAAATAGTTATAATTTTGCCGCCTTTTTCGTAAGTAAAAGGCTTGCTACCCATTGACTCAAAGTCAGTTCGATTGCTATCATCAACCTTAAGATATATCTCATCATCAAAAACAAGGGCAATCGCCAATCCGTTCTTGCGGATCGCATAACCGCCAAACATCCGGCATGATGCTATTCCGCCTGAAGGTTCCAGCAATTCGAGTATATATTCAAGAAATCCACTTACCATTAGCGCAAATTGCAAAATTAATCTGGTGAGTTAAATTTTTTTCCTTTAAGAGGCAAAAAACCAAACAAGAACAACAGCAACCCTCCCGCCGTTGTGTTCTAATCAGGAAATACAAAAAACCAAATGAACCACAACAACAGAAGGAATCCTTATTACGAGAGATTTATCACACTACTGGAGCAGAATACAAGGGGGGCTCCTTTTCCTTGGTTACAAGGAGAGTCAGGTCCATTAAGCGAGAAGCAACAGCAGTTGATCACGATATTGGAAGTGGCTCGCATTGAAGTCATTATGAGATGTTGTCCTGGACGTTGGGTCGCTCGGCCCCAAGAAGGTCGCAGGGCCATAGCAAGGGCTTTTGTGGCTAAAGTGGCTTACAATATGACAACAGCTGTCCTCTTAATTGATAGGTCGGATAACCCCCTAAGACGCATTTGTGTTTAGGAAAGGAAAGATAAGATTCTCTCACAATCGACTTTTTGCCGTGCTTTTAAAGAATTTCCCGATGACGACTTGGGCGAACGTGCACATGAGGCCCTGATTAAAAAGCACCATTCTAACCATTTGTTGAAACATATTTCACGGAACGCCACAGCCATTAAAGCATGGGAGAAAGTTTGTGCCGAAGCCAAGCAAAAGGCAAAAGAGAAAGCTGAGATGAAAAGCAAAAAAACCACGCAAAATGGCTTAAATAATAGACTTCCAACCGATATGCATAAAAGTAATATCAGGATTCGCCAATTTATGCGTGCAAAGGAGGGTAATTTTATTTAGGTTTAGAGGGTGGTTGGTATGTGTGAATGTGAAATTTTATTTACCTCCCCAGAACAAGATTGCCAGAGTCCCCACAACCCCGGGGCTTTGGCTTTTTTTTAATGGAGACTTCCCCTTTTAATGGTCCCTCATGAATTATAGAATCCATCGCTGTCTTTTAAAGTTGAAAAATGGCATAAAACCATTATTAACTAATGTGAGGACGCCTTTACTCAGTTTTCTCGTAGTCGATAATGAAAAAATATAGAAACCTAGCCAGGATCAGGCGAATTATAGTTTGAAGCCCAACACCATCAAACACATAATTTTTCCATAATTCTTTCATGAAGAATTCTCAAGGAGTCTTAAATCTTAAAGAATTTCTGGGAGAGAGGCATTCTCTTCCAAAAGCGATCTATGAACTTAGAATTGTTCTTAGGTTTGATTTTTGAAAGGACTTTCTGTTCAAGAATTCCAAGCTTGAAAAATCGTACATTATCTATTTTATTCAACTTTTTTGCCATAATCACACACCAATCAACATTACACACGCAGAACAAGTTAAACTTTTACAAATGAAAATTCTGCAAAATAAATAGCCTACACTACCATTTTATGAAATGACACTGTTTATATTCCTACTCACAGACGAAAGAATGAAGACAAGACCACCAAGCAATATATGGGATCCATATTTTTAAAATCATGCAAAAAAATGGGGCTGCCTTAATACTAAAGACAGCACCCCACATTTGTAACATTATTCCAAGAAGAACACTCCGAAAGTGCTGAGAGGTCAAACACGCAGCCCTTACGCATTATTCTTAAATATTTTTTTTATTTATAACTCCTTAAAAAGGGAGATATCCATGGAATGGATGGGGAAATCGTAACAAGAATCTAAAAACAAAGTCAACCCTCAAAAAATGTTGGAAATCCAACACCTTTTTTATATTTTCTCCTCTAAAATTGACACCACCTTGCTTCCTTTTTCATCTTTTAAATTAAACGTGATCAGCTTTTCTTTTTCAAATGAGAGGAACGGACATCAACCTCACAGAGTCTTTATGAGAATCATTGGGAAGACAGCATACCTTACCCCTTAGTAAGTGATAGCCTTGTTCTTTTAACTTCAGAAGACGAAAATGCTGGAAAGTCTTTCTCATGTCGCTTCCCCATTTTTTTACGACTTCGATGATTGATATGAAACTTCTCCTTTCTCCTAAAACTCTTTTATGAAGCCTTGCAAGTGCTTCCATACCGGCCCTTACCTCGGATGTTGGAAACTTCATGATCAGGGACTTCATCTCTTTTTCCTTCTCAACTCCCAACTCCAGGAAAGTCCCTCCCCCACCATCGATCCGGCTATATATTGTGATTCCATCCTTAAGTCCACATTCCTGCAATCTTCTCTGGATCACTTCAGAATTTTCTAAACTTATCCAAGGAAACACTACTCGTTTGCTTTTCATAAAAAAGAAAAGAGAGGGATCTCTATTAAGAAAAGATTTCTCCTTGTAAATTTTACACCATAGTGGATCAGAAAAATAAATATTCACTTTCTGGTCAGGCGTAACAACTCCGTAGGAGATATGTTTAACACCAAGTTTGTTGAATTTCTTAACTATCTTTAAAAATTCTTTATCTCTTTCTATAGGTAAATTCTCTGTTCCATACCCACTAAATATACTCATTCCGAAACTCCTAAAATGCATACCTTAATATCATGAATATACTCTCTTACTTTCAATATGTTAGACTAATTATACGATATCCGGTATGCAGTTTTAGCAAACCATACTAAGATCGTTTGTACATCATACTTTTTAGCAATAAATATTCCCTTGTTACGTGTATAATTACTATATAGGGATAGAGAAGTTGAAACTGAATTCTATCTTTACCTTCCACGCACCTTAGAAAATATTTAGAAAAATTAGCTCCTCTTTTTATTTCTCAGGGTGGGCTTAGCTAGCTGTATCTCCCCCCTCCTACGTTGATTTTGCAGAAAGTTTTGTCATTGAGGGAAGAAAACGAATTTGCTATAGTGATCGTGTGAAGAGGCATAGTTAATTCTTAAATTCTAGGAGAGTCCTATGAGTGCCTCTTTAAAAATCCACCAAGTTGAAACGAAAATTTCAGACCTTAAAGCTAAGTATCAATGCCTTTTAGGTGAACGTCAGAAAGAAGTTTCTGATCTCATTGCAAATCTTAATTTAGTTCATATTGATAACAAAACACTAATGGGTGGGTTGATTTTTTTGAGAGAGAAAATCACCACAGAAGATCCCATAGTGGAGGCCTGGCGTGATGCGGGAGAACGATTTCTGCGCAGAACAAGAAAAGCAAAAAGTGGATCGCTCAAAAACACTACAGCTCCTCATTCAACAAATAAATCATCTTAAAAACACCCGTAACTTTGAGAGGGCAAAAATGAAACGTCAAAGCAAGGCACAGCGCCAACTACGCACTCGCACTCTAATACAAATTTTATGCAAAGCTTAGCATAATATTTGTTATGCGAAGCAAAGCGTTATGCAAAGAAAAGGGTTCTATCTCCCATAAACAAAGGATTTAGATCCCATTTACTTCGCATAATCTCCGACCTATTTTATTTCAGACAGCCAAGAAAGCAGTGCCTGATCCTTATTCCAGTCAGGAAGATTGGGATCAATCAGATCAGGGTGAACATTTTCCATCGCCTTCCTTTTCATTTCAGTATCCGCCCTCGCA
>JABJFC010000008.1 GCA_018662925.1 Alphaproteobacteria bacterium
CTATAATTTCTGTATCCCATACATATTTACGCTTCGTTTGATCTGGAGTAATGCTTTCAACAAGACGTTTAGTGAGCTTTTGTCGATGTACGGATGAGTTTTGCATAAGAAGGATCCTTTATTATTGAATGCCAACAAAAATATGGCTTGAGCATAGCATTCACAAACTTTAACTTCAATAAAAAAAAGGGGAGCATATGGGGAGCAACAGAACGAGAATCAGAGAGATTTTTATAGATGTAGAGAGAATCTAAATTCATCATAGATCTTTGATACATATAATAATATAGAACATAATAGATTTACATAGAATATAGGATCATCTAACTACGCCAAAGGAGCTTCGTCAGGTAAACCTTCGCTCTAACGTTTTCGTGTGTTGTCCACCTAAGGGTGGCTTGCCACCCGAAGCCCGTAAGGGCATGACGATCCAGCTATATGTGTAAGTCACCCTATGCCAAGGTATACCTTCCGAAGCACATTGTGCGTAGGAAGGCTACGGGCGACACTCCTTCGCTCTAACGTTTTCGTGTGTTGTCCATCCTAAGGGTGGCTTGCCACCCGAAGCCCGTAAGGGCGAAGGGTGGTGCGCCCGAGAGGATTTGAACCTCTGACCTTTGGCTCCGGAGGCCAACGCTCTATCCAGCTGAGCTACGGGCGCAAATGTTTCGCTGGTGGTTCTATGAAATTCTGTATATAATAAAGGTGTAAGAGATGCAATGGGACGTGTTTCATGGCAAAGAAGAAGACGCCAAAAGAGCAAAAGAAAAAGAAGCCGACCCCCCCGGAGAAAGCATCAGAAGTTGTTTATACTGATAAGCTGACAATTTCATGCGATGGGGGTACAGGGGAGCTTGAGCATCCGCGTGTCTATCTTCCCATGGGGGAGGAAGGATCTGTGGAGTGTCCCTACTGTAGTCAAGTATTCGTTTTGAAGGAATAAGAGCCATAATGTTTGTAAGGTGCTCTGGACTGCAGTAGACTACCCATCTTCCTCTGATTTCGATTTAATGGGTGTCGTAATCTTCACCAGAGTTATTTGATTTCGGTAACGCCGGAGGATTTCTAATTTGAATCCTTTTAATTCAACGGATTGACCTACTTTTGGAATCTTTTGGAATTCATAGAGCGCAAGGCCTGCAATCGTTGAAGCCTCTTCATCTGGAAGTTCCCAATCAAATTGACGGTTAAGATCACGAATTGTCACTATACCGTTGACCAGATACGTGCCGTCTCCCTGTAGGTGAACACCCTCAATATCCACGTCATGTTCATCGGAAATTTCTCCGACTATTTCTTCTAATATATCTTCTAAAGTGATGATGCCTTGGAGCTCTCCATATTCATCCACAACCAGGGCCAAGTGTTCATGCCGATTTCGGAAATCTTGGAGCTGAGCCAACAAAGTGGTTGACTCAGGAACAAACCAAGGTTTTCTGGCTAAGGAAATAATATTTAAGGAGTCGATTTTTCCTTTATGAGTGCGCACGGCCTTTAAGACGTGCTTTGCATGCAGCATGCCAACAATATTCTCTGGGTTATCTTTCCAGAGAGGGAGACGTGTGTAAGGGCTATTGGATATTTTCTCCACTATTAATGAAGAGGGATCAGAGGCATCGATCATTTTTACCGTTTTCCGATGAACCATTACCTCTGATACTGTTACGGTCGTTAAATCTAAGATGCTCTTAAGCATGGCACCTTTATGGAGAGCGACAGAATCGGTTTCTCGATGAAGTTCGATGGTGCCACGCAATTCCTCCTCGCCCGCGGATAATTTTTTGTCTTTTCCAATACGAACGCCAAAGATTTTCCAAGTTAGTCCTGCGAGCCACTGAATCAAAGTTGCGATTGGGGAAAAAACTATGATGAAAGGTTTCAAAATAGGGGCCAAGTGTCGAGCGGCTGTTTCAGGATGGTTTACCGCGCCCATTTTGGGTAAGATTTCTGAGAAGAATAAGATAAGCAGTGTCATTCCAACGGTTGCATAGGCTATCCCTGTTTCTCCAAACATCTTCACAAGAAAGCCAGTTGCGATAGCAGAGGCAAAAATGTTGACTAAGGTATTGCCAAACAGAATGGTACCGATAAGTTTTTCCATATTCTCTTGAAGTTTTTGGACAGTGGCTGCACTTTTGCTTCCTTTTTTGCGTAGTTGAAATAATTTGGCGCGTGAGGCAGCAGTGAGAGCCGTTTCTGAAGCCGAGAAGAAAGCCGAAACGATCAACAGTACAAAAATGATTGAGATAGGGAGCCAGATTGAGAGCGTCATATTCTTCTTCGTGTTTACTTTCTTTTCAATTGTACATTCTTTTTTATGCTAATTGCAACAACGGTACCAAAAAGTATATCTTTGTCGGGAAGATGAGGAGATAAGAGAACATAATGTCGTTTAAGATTGTCCAGCTAACAGATACACACATTCCACATCCCTATCGTGTTCAGAATGATAATTTGAACCGTTTGGAAAGGACGATTGCTCATGTTAATCAGGAAATTCAACCTCAATTCGTAATGATTTCAGGAGATCTAATTCTAGATCACGAAGATGGGATAAGGGGATATGAGGATTTAAAGGGCGCTTTGGAGACACTTGAGGCTCCGTATTATTTGATGCCAGGAAATCACGATAATTATGAAGACATGAAAGAAATATTCAATGATCATAAGTATTTAAGGGAGAAGAGTCCTTATATCCAATATGTTCTCGAGGATTCCCAGTGGCCAGTTTCATGTATAGCGTTTGATACGGTTGTTGATGGGATAGATTCAGGCCGTGTATTTGAAGATCGCTTAAAATGGTTGGAAAAGCGTTTCCAGGAGTGCAAAAAGCCTATTCTATTATTTATGCATCATCCTCCGATCAGTTTTAGAACCCTTCCCCAACTTGAAGAGGTGGTATTTGAAGGGAAAAGAAAAAGAAACTTGGACGCATTTTTTTGCCCTGGAGACTCAGACCTTCTGGCCGTGGTTAAAAGATACCCAAATGTAAAGAGACTTGCCTGCGGTCATGGGCATTTTGGTTTGGAGATCCTGTGGGGACCTATTCCGCTTAGTGTTTCTCCCAGCGTTGCTCCGGCGTTTTTCTTATCTGAGAAGGATAATATTGTTATCGATTTAGGGGGGATTGTCAGAAAAGAGCCTGGTTTTACCCTTCATGAATGGGATCAGAAAACAGAGTCTCTTGATTGCTCATTTCATTTTGTGACATAGGCAAATACACGGTTAATAAAAAGGGGTTTTCTTCCTCAGTTTCAGAGAAATAAAAAAAAGAGAAAAAAGTCCTTGCATCACATTTTAAACTGCAGTAGGTTCCACTTCGCAGCCAGAAAATTAGGTATTGCAAATATGGGTTCGTTTATGTAATGTACGCGAATTCAGCTCTTTGATAAGTTAAAATATAGAAAGAGATGCGTTGGCGACGACAAACAGTAGTTTGATGTTGCAAACGTATCGGACACAGAAATGTGCGCCAAAATATGTTTGTGGGTCAATGTAACACTCATGAAAATCTTTGATTGAATTGAGATTTAAACATGAGAGTTTGATCCTGGCTCAGAACGAACGCTGGCGGCACGCCTAACACATGCAAGTCGAACGGGACTATAGACTTCGGTCTATAGTTTAGTGGCAGACGGGTGAGTAACACGTGGGAAACTACCCAACGGTGGGGAATAACTGTGGGAAACCGCAGCTAATACCGCATACGCCCTTAGGGGGAAAGACTTCGGTCGCCGATGGAAGTGCCCGCGCTAGATTAGGTAGTTGGTAGGGTAATGGCCTACCAAGCCTACGATCTATAGCTGGTCTGAGAGGATGATCAGCCACACTGGGACTGAGACACGGCCCAGACTCCTACGGGAGGCAGCAGTGGGGAATCTTGGACAATGGGGGAAACCCTGATCCAGCGATGCCGCGTGAGTGAAGAAGGCCTTAGGGTTGTAAAACTCTTTCAACGGGGAAG
>JABJFC010000009.1 GCA_018662925.1 Alphaproteobacteria bacterium
TACTTCTGCAAAAGAATTTCGAAGATCAATCATGGACTTTTTTGAAATCACTTGGCCAAAAATTTCCCACGATATGGTGGATCGCATCAATGATGATTTTCAATTACTGAAATCGGCACTTTGATTCGTTTTGGGTATAGTAATTTTTGTTCAGTTGTATCGAATTGGACAACTCTAATGCCCTTTTTACTTATTCTAGGAAAATTAAACTCATCGATATCCACAATGATATGCGCAAGTGTTGTTTGGTAAAGTAAAATAAACAGTACAAAAATCAGAACAGGAAATTTTAGTATTTTCATAACCTAACCTATTTCAAAATGAAAAAAATGCACGACCCGAAAATTGGGTCAACCTTCCAATAGCTCTCTCTGATTTCAACTTAATTATTTAAAAACATTCTTGATGTCGAAAAGTAATACAGAATTTGTTTTTTGTAAACTGTACAAAAATTTCATTCTTCTCTTTAAAATACCTCATCCATAATTTCAGGAATACAGTCTGGGATGTCTTCTGCAAGGAGGCCAAGTCCGATCAAGTCACTTGCTTCACTATGGATCCAAGTGGCCATGGCACTCGCGTGGAAGGGATCCATATCTTGGGCCAAAAGTCCTAAGATCATGCCCGATAGAACATCTCCTGTGCCGCCTGTGGCCAGGAACGGTGTGCCATGATTTTCGATGATTGTGTGGCCAGAGGGATCTGCAATGACGGTATCGGGGCCTTTTAAAACAAGAATAGCCTTACTAAGTTTGGAAGCCTCTTGGGCTTGGGATATTCTTGATCCTTTGTCATTGAAGAGGCGAGAAAATTCTCCTGTATGGGGCGTCATGACACAGGGGCTTTTGATGGCCGCAAAAAGATCCTTAGGATGTTTCTCAAATGCCGTAAAAACGTCAGCATCTAAAATGCAGGATCGTTTTTTGCCCAGGACAGCTCGAACCTTATTTTGCAAAGAAGGAATCAGATCACGGTTTCCTCCCAAGAATCCTGGGCCCAGTAGGTAAGCATTTTTCCTGTCATCTTTAACAAGTTCTTCAAAATCATGGGTGTGGGCGAGAATAGAAAGGAGAATTCCTGGAGAACTGGTGGCATATATTTCTTGGGCTTCTGGAGATGTTGCAATGGATATCAGTCCTGCTCCTATGCGGCGGGCTGCCATGGCCGCAAGCCGTGCTGCCCCGGTGAATGTGGAGCCTCCTAGAATAACCCCGTGGCCTCTTGTATATTTGTGGCCTTCGATTTTGGGATATGGATAGGCACTCTTCCAAAGATCAGGGTGATTCAAATAGATTTTTCTTTGCGTGTCATCCGGTGCGACAAATCCGATATCATGTATTTTGCAAATGCCCGTGTGACTGCGACCAGGTAGGAGGGCGTGACCAAGTTTTTTGTGCCCAAAAGTAACCGTTAAGTCTGCATTAAACGCAACACCTAAGAGAGCTCCCGTAGCCCCATCTATGCCACTAGGAATATCAATAGATACCCGAAAGGCTTTTTGCTGATTTGCTGTTTTAATAATGTCAACGTAGGGTTCTTTGAGGGGCCTATCTAAGCCAATGCCAAATAGGCCATCTATTATGATATCGAACCCCGAAGTGATTTCAGGGTTTAGGTCTGTGCATTTTTCGGTCCAGAGAGCTTTGTGTGCAGTGGCAGAGTCGGACCAGCGACCATACGCTGGTGGAATAGCCACGGTGACGGGCCATCCAGCCTCTTTGAGGAATCGCGCAACAACAAATCCATCTCCGCCGTTGTTTCCAGGACCACAGAGGACAATTGTTTTTTGTGGTTTGGGAAAATGATCCAGTATTTCTTTGGAAACGGCTTTGCCAGACCGCTCCATAAGATCATAAAAGGAAATTTTGGTTTCTTTGACTGTTTTATGTTCAATGGAAACCATGTCTTCTACGGTTACAAGTAAGTGTTGATCGAATTTTTTAGATCCTAAGAGACACTTTGCCATTTTGCTTCCATATGAGTCATCATTACGTACGTTTAGTTTGAGCTCAAATGATTAAAAAGACAATTTTTTTCTGGGATACCATCCTCTTTGAATCTTGAGGTTCAGTCCATCTTCAAAGCTTATGGGGGTAATTCCTAATTGTTGGCGTAAGGGCGTAACATCATAAGACTTGTTTTCCGTAGCTCGTACAAGCTCGTCTTGGTTGATAGTCATCCCTAGGGGCTTGAGTAGTTTGGCTACCAAAGAGAGTGGTGAGATGGGGACGGGCAAAATATGGATTTTCCGATTTAAGGCGTTTCCACATGTTTTGACTAATGATGAATAAGGGATCGGTTCAGGTCCCGCAACCGTGATTGTTCTATCAAGTTTCGCTAAATCAGCTGAAACGCTTTTAAAGAGAGCTTCGATAACGTCATCTACGAAAACAGGTTGGACGAAAGCCTTGCCGCCATTTGGTAGGGGAATAAAGGGAAATTGTTGAACCAGTGATAATATACGATTTATATTTCGATCTTGAGGGGATCCATAGATCATGGATGGGAGCAACATGATGCCTGGTACTTTTGATTTGTTAAAAAGCTCTAAAGCTTGGCGCACAGCATCCGCTTGGGGATCAGGAAGCTTGGTGAAAACGCGCGTGGAGCCCATAAGAATCAGTCGATCAAGTGCTTTAGGCAGGTTAGGGATAATGGTTTCAGCATGGCTTCCGTGGGCACAACAGATAACAATTTTTGCTTTTTTCAAAAGTGGCTTCAAGGAGCTGGGATCCTGTAAGTCAGCATACGCTTGTTGGGCACGTTTATCGATTGTGGAGAGTTTCTCCTTGGTGCGCCCAGTGGCAAGCACATCGTGTCCAGCGTCGCAGAGCTTTTCCACAAGTTTTCGTCCGATCATTCCAGTGGCGGCTAGAACAACAATCATAGTATTCCTTTCATCCTATTACTGGTGTTTTTAAAGGTTTTGGAGTTTTTTTCCTAGGAAAAAGATTTATTTCATGTAAAAGAGGGCATAATAGATGAACAATATTGAGGGTTGCCATGTCTTTTCAAAAGTATCTTCAGGAAACAGTTAAGGTTCTTCAAGCTTTGGAGACTCAAAATGTCTTCTCTACAGTTGATAATGTCATAAAGGTTATCTCGCAGGCGCTCGTTAATCGCCTCCCCCTTCTTGTTTGTGGAAATGGGGGATCGGCCTCAGATGCCATGCATATTTCTGGGGAGTTAGTTGGACGCTTTGTCAAAGAACGTCCTGGATTAAAGGTAATCGCCCTTAGTGCTGACCAGGCCTTCATGACGGCTTGGAGCAACGACTACTCCTATGAAACGGTCTTTGCCCGTCAGGTGGAAGCTTATGGAGAAGCAGGCGGGGTTCTTTTGGGGCTAAGTACCAGTGGAAATTCCAAGAATGTCATTGAGGCTTTTAAGGTTGCCAAATCCCTTTCCATGGAAACAGTTGCTCTTACGGGTGAATCAGGAGGCGCATTGGCACCTATGGCTGACTATACTTTGAAGGTTCCTTCTTCCATAACGTCACACATCCAGGAAGGACATTTGTGTCTATACCATTACATTTGCCGAGAAATAGAAGCCATATGTGCTGCTAAGCTTGGAAATATGGAAGTTGCCGTTTAAATTTTCACTCAGCTGATTGAAAAATAAGGCATTACGTTTGATGTTATCGTCAGATAGATGTGCCTGAATCATTCAAATCCTTTCCTAAAATACATATTTTCATTACACTGTACTAAAGAGAGGGCGGCCAGGGAGAGCTTATGGACTTGAGGGGAAAAAGAGTAACAGTCTTCGGTGGATCAGGCTTTGTGGGTCGGTATGTGGTTCAAAGTTTGGCAAAGAATGGCGCTATGATTACGGTGGCTTGCCGTAACGTTGAGCGTGCACTTTTTCTGAAGACTTTGGGAGAAATAGGCCAAATATCACTCGTCAGCACCAATGTTATAGATCCAAAGTCAGTTGCGAGGGCTCTGGAGAATGCAGACATGGTCGTGAATCTAGTGGGCATTCTCTTTGAGGCAGGAAAACAGACTTTTAAAGGTGTCCACGAAAATGGGCCAGAGCGTATGGCTCAATTGGCCAAAAAAGCTGGAGTTGAACGGTTTGTTCACATTTCAGCCATTGGGGCGGATTCTCAATCGCGCTCTAAATATGGCAAGACAAAGTTTGCAGGGGAGACACGATTACGGAAAAAGTTTCCGGAAGTAACCATTGTGCGCCCAAGCATTATTTTTGGGGCAGAGGATGCCTTTTTTAACCGATTTGCTTCCATGGCTTGCATCAGCCCCTTTTTGCCGCTCATTGGGGGAGGTAAAACACAGTTTCAGCCCGTTTACGTGTGTGATATTGCCGAAGTGGTTTGTCGTATTCTCATGACGCCTCAGACCATAGGAAAGCTCTATGAGCTGGGAGGGCCGAATATCTATTCCTTTAAGTCGCTTATGCAGATTATGCTGGAGCAAATCCATAGGAAACGATTGTTGATTCCCATCCCTTTTTGGATGGCATCTTGTATGGGAGCCGTATTTGGCCTCCTTCCCAATCCACCCCTGACCCTAGATCAAGTGCGTCTTCTGCGAAGAAATAACATTGTTTCTGAAAAAGCTTTGGGTTTTAAGGATTTTGGGATAGATCCTTTGGCAATGGAAGCTATTCTCCCAACTTATTTAGATAGGTTTTGTCCTGTAGGATCCAAATAAAAAAACCGGGCACTTAATTCAAGGCCCGGCTTTTCAAAATATTATAGTTTACGTTCTATGCAGCGGAAGTCTTAGACTTTTTAGTCTCCTGCTTTGCTCTTAAAGCGTAGTATTGCTTTGAGAGTCCGAAGACCGCAAATAGCCAGACACCAACGATAGCCATAACAATAACAGCTAGGATCGGTGCGATGGTGATCTGTGTACTTCCAACGATACTGACAAGAAGAATCTGCTGCATGATAGCACCACCTGATTTTCCTAAACGCCCACCAACCCCGTCAACGGCGGCCTTACCACGGACTTTTAAGTTATCATCCAGCGGGATATAAGACATTTCCTTGGTTGGATCAAACAATGAGTATTTTGTAGATTTACTCAGAATGTTTTGGGCGGCCCCCACAATCACAGCAAGAAGCACTGGTGTTACCGTTAATGCTGCCATTAATGGGGTCATATCATCCCGGAAAATGACAAAGGTAAAGAAGGAAGCCCCAGTTATAAGGACCATTACAGGTGTAATGATAGCTCCTGTGAACCAACCTAGCCGCCTTAGAATGTTATTTCCAACGATCATCAAAATGATTGTTGTAAACCCTGTCATTTGGGAGAAGAAACCCATAAAGTTAACGTATGAGTTTGTATCAGGATACTGAAGTTTGAGTTGGCTTTTCCAAGTAATTTCAACCAAGTTGATACTGATACCATATCCAAGAACGAGCATGGCAATAAAGCAGAGGTACTTAGAGGAGAATACAACCTTTAAGCCTTCAGTAAAGCTGAGCTTTACCTTCTTTTTCTTTTTAGATGTTCCCATGGTTTCTGGATCATAAAGTCGTGGATCTGTCAGGACATTCTTTTGAATCCAGTTGTATAAGAACATGATGAGTCCGCCAAAAAACAGAAACGCAACCGTAATGTACTTAAGGTTTGTTCCCCAGACCTGATCCAGACTAGCGCCAGTAACTTCACTGGAGCTTGTGATCCATCTCAAAAGTCCACCAGAGAAAATAAGTCCAACGTTTCCTACAAGTCCGAAAAGGGCGTAGAAACGTTGTGCCTCAGAACTACGGGTAGTTTCATTGGCAAATGTCCAGAAGAGAACCGAGAGAGCAACGGTTCCCCACAATTCAGAAAACACGTAATACAATGAATATGTCCAATAACCGATGACAGGAATGAACCACTGCAAGCGTGGATATTCACCCTTCAACTGCTGGATCGTATCTTGGCTCATATTAAAGAATTCTTTGTTCGGAAAAATGACAAAGGCGAAGAGAGCAAAGAAAATCAAAAACATGGAGAGTGTCGAATAGAAGAGAGTTGTTTTCTTCAGAAGCGTACTCATTTTGGCATAGAGAATCATGACCAAGATGGCCATTGGAAGGGTGCCGTATATCTTCAAAAAGTTTGTAACTTCTGCACCTGATCCCGGTGCGGTAATGATAATAGCGTCTTTAACGTCTCGTAAAATAGTATAATTAAATAGAACACAAAACATCATTAAAGCCATCGGAATGACTTTTTTGTTTTCATACCCATTCACTGGCCAAAATATAGCTTTAATTTTCTCTAATGTGGATGGGTTCGATGTGTCCACAGGGGATTGAGTCGACATTGTAAATCCTTAATTTTGATATATAAATCTCTAAAGTGACTGGTAAGCAACCTGGGCTCACGACAGCATCAATGAACGTGCACTCTATTAGGAGGTAATTCACTGATTGGCCCTCTTTTACAACAAAATATTTCAAATTGCTACTAGAAAAAAATACAGTAGTATAATCGAGAAAAATTTTCCCTTATATCAATAAGATACCCAAAAAATAATTCCGATGCCCAATAGAATACGGTAAATCATAAAGGGAGCAAAGCTATGATGCTTTAACCAGTGCATCATAAAAGAAATGGTGCAAAGACCGGCGAGAAAAGAAATGACGATCGCACTTAAGAAAGGAACTGATAACAAATCATTCTCTGTTCCAATGCTTTCAAGCACAGTGAGTGTGACAGCTCCTAAAACAACGGGAATTGACATCAGAAAAGAGAAGCGGATTGATTCGATGCGAGTGAATCCAAAGAACCGGAGAGCTGAAATTGTTGTACCAGAGCGGCTTGCGCCGGGCAAAAAAGCAAACACTTGGGCGCATCCTACAAGAAAGGCTTTACCGAAGGACATTTCCTTAAGGCTGGAGTCGTTTTTACAAAAACGATCAATGAGGTAGAGGATTAGGCCAAAAATAAGGCTCATCCAACCGATAATGGCAATGCCTCGCAGAGCATTTCCTGTATATTTTTGAATTAGGAAGCCAAAAAATACCGATGGGAGGGTCGCAATGACGAGAAATAGAGCCATTTTCCCATGGTCGTTCATGGTGCGGGAGAACATCATTCTAAAGAAGCCCGCAAACAGATTGACGAGATCTTTCCAAAAATAGACACAAACGGCACCAAGGGTTCCAAAATGCACAGCTGCATCTAAAACGCGATCATGGGCATCCCATCCAAAAAATTCTGGCAAAAGAATCAAATGGGCCTGGGAACTCACGGGAATGAATTCTGTTATACCTTGGATAAGTGCGAGAAGTGCGAGAGGCAGGAAAGTCATTGGTCTTAACTCTATTTTACGCTTGAGTCCCTAAACTGAGGGATATATACCATATAGCATGCGAAAGTTATATCATTTTTCTATTTGTCCTTTTTCCCGTAAAGTGCGGTTGGCTCTTGCAGAAAAGATGCAGGAGGTGGAGCTTGTCCTTGAGCGGTTCTGGGATAGGCGGCCAGAGTTCTTAAGTCAAAATCCCCTGGCACAAGTGCCCGTGCTCGTAGATAAAGTGCCGAAGGATGCCACGGGGTCGAACGAATTTACCATTGCAGATAGTAATGCAATTTGTGAGTATTTGGATGATCAATATCCTGAGCGACCATTGATGGGAGAAACACCTCGTGCCAAGGCTGAAGTTCGACGTCTGGTGGGTTGGTTTGAGGGAAAACTCTATAGTGATGTTACGGTGCCGATTCTTTCGGAAAAGATTTTCAAGAGATTGACACGCCAGGGGTCTCCAGAACCGCTGCGCATCCGGCAAGCCCACGATGCGATCCATTTTCATATGGAGTATATCGGCTGGCTTTCTGAGCAGCGAAATTGGCTAGCAGGAGATGCTTTTTCTATTGCTGATATTGCGGCGGCTGCCCAACTGTCCTCTTTAGATTATTTTGGAGATGTTCCCTGGGAGCATCATCCAGCCGCAAAAGAATGGTATGCGCGCATAAAGTCGCGCCCCAGTTTTCGCCCACTTTTGACGGATCGTGTGGGGGGCATGAGCCCACCTTCTTATTATGCCAACTTGGATTTTTAAGGAAGGAACTCTTCTTTGAGCTCAAAAGTAAAAAAATTTCCCACGGTACTTCAAGTTCTTCCCTCTTTAAATGGGGGCGGGGGTGTTGAACGGGGAACTGTAGAAATTGCTGAGGCTATTTACAAGGTAGGTGGAGAGGCGATCGTCGTGTCCTCGGGAGGTGACCTAGAAAACACCCTCAAGCGCCATAGGGCTCAGCATATAAGGTTGCCTGTTCATAAAAAATCTCTGTTTACCATTCTTGCGAATATTCGACGTCTTCGGAAAATTATACGGGAACATAAGGTACAGATAGTACATGCGCGCAGCCGTGCTCCTGCTTGGAGTGCTTACTATGCGGCGCGCCGAGAGGGTGTTCCCTTTGTCACAACTTTCCATGGAACCTACGGCCTTTTTGGTCCCTTTAAAAAGTGGTACAACAGAATCATGGTTCGAGGGGATCGGGTCATTGCAAATTCCAAGTTTATTGCAGGCCATATTAAAGAAAATTACGAAGTCCCTCAAAAGAATTTGAAAATAATCCAACGAGGTGTGGACACAGATCTATTCGACCCTACGAAAACAAAGGTCGAACGATTTGTTCAGCTTGCTAACAAATGGAACATTCCCGATGGGAAGCGGATTATTCTTTTGCCTGGACGATTGACGCGTTGGAAGGGTCAAGAGACGCTTATTAAGGCCTTGATGCACATGGAAACATCGGATTTGTGTTGTATTTTCCTAGGCTCGGATCAGGGAAGGAGCGAGTATACAAAAGAACTTATTCTTTTGGCGCAAATCTCTAATTTAGGGGATGTTGTCAAATTTGTGGGAAATTGCGACGATATGACCAGTGCTTATATGATGGCAGATGTGGTTGTATCTGCTTCCACCGATCCAGAGGCATTTGGCCGTGTCATTGCGGAAGCACAAGCCATGGGTCGTCCGGTAATTGCGACCAATCATGGGGGAGCATTAGAGATTATTAAGGACGGTATTACGGGATGGTTCGTTCCACCCTATGATCCAGAGAGGCTGGCCGAGAAGCTTCAAAAAGCCCTCGCGCTTCCAAACTATAAGCGAGAAGAGCTGAAAAAAGAAGCACGGGATCATATCCTCAAAAACTTCACAAAAGAGGCTATGTGTAAAAAGACTTTGGCCATCTATAAAGAACTTGCTGCATCAGGAAAACGCAAATAATGAAAACCACAGAGCGTATTCTTGTCATCAAATTAAGTGCCTTTGGAGACTTTATCTTGGCAATGGGTCCCTTTGCTGCCATTCGTGAGCATCATCCTAAAGCTCATATTACCTTACTGACGACGAAGTCTTTTCGGGGGATCGCTGAAAAGTCAGGCTTATTTGATGATATCTGGCTCGATACGAAACCTAGAATTTGGCAGCTGTCTAAGCTTTGCAAACTTAGAAATCGTCTTTATAGAGGGAAGTTTGATCGGGTATATGATCTTCAGACGTCCGATCGAAGCAGCTTATACTTTCAGCTTTTGCGGCTCGGATTTTTAGGCAAAAAAGTGCCTGAGTGGTCCGGAATTGCAAGAGGATGTTCCCATCCCCATGCAAATCCTAGCCGTGATCATATGCATACGGTGGATCGCCAGCAGGAACAGTTGGCCATGGCTGGGATTAAAAAGACGCCATTGGCCGACTTATCCTTTTTAAAACAGTCCCTAAAGGGTTTTGATCTCAAAAAATCTTATGTTCTTTTGGTCCCCGGTGGGGCTGCCCATCGACCAGAGAAACGATGGCCGGCTGAATCCTATGGGCAACTATGTGATTGGCTCATAAAAAAGGGATACCAGCCAGTTGTGGTGGGCACCCCTACGGAGCAAAAGGTAACCCAGGCGATTGTGAATCAGGACAACCGAATTCTGGATCTTACAGGAAAGACTTCCTTGGAAGATCTGGTATCATTGGGGGCTGGTTCCTCTGGGACCATTGGAAACGACTCGGGGCCAACGCATGTCTTTGCCCTTTCCGGTTCCCCAACAGTTACATTATTTTCCCGTGCCTCGGACCCTAAACTATGTGCCCCACATGGGCCAAAGACCACATATATTCGGGAAGACTTCCTCAAAAATCTTTCAACCGAAAAAGTATCAAAAACATTTCAGGAGCTCATAAAATGATAAACTTACTCTCAGACCCGTTTTCATTTGTTTTTATGTTAACTTTGGGGTTTTCAGCCCTATCACTTTGGGTTTTCCCCAAGTCGAAGGTGTGGAGCCTTTTTCTTTTGACGGCCACTATCCTGGGGTATCTTGCGTACCGCATTGAATTATTTGGGACGTTGGTTATTGCTGTTTCAGCCTTTGTTATCTGGTGTTTCTATAAATGGCGATCAAAAAAGCTTTTCAAAATTATTTTAGGAGCTCTCGTCCTCATCGGAGGCGGCCTTTTGTACACCCATCATGTTCCCGGCTTTCATAACTGGCTTATTGTGCCGGGAGTTCATTTATCTTCAGATAGCACGGCATACAGATTGTTCGTTAATGCCGACAAGATTTTGTTTGGGCTCCTCCTCGTGGGTCTGGGCATATCCCGTGTATCCTCGGTTCAAGATTGGTGGGAAAGCATCAAGGGTGCTGTTGTACCCCTTATTGCATTGGTTGTTCTTTTGAGTGCCGCCACCTTCTATATTGGCTATGTCCGCTTTGATCCCAAGTTCCCAACGCTTTTCTTCCTCTGGGCGCCGGTAAACCTGCTGTTTGTGTGCGTGGCCGAAGAGGCTTTCTTCCGTGGCTTTGTCCAGAAAGAGATAGCTGAATTATGTGGCAATGGCATTCCGGGCAAGTTTTTTGCTCTTATGGCTGCGTCAATCGCCTATGGGGCTATCTCTTACAGAGGGGGACCCGTTTACATGGTTTTGGCAGGAATTGCCGGAATTGGATACGGTTTGGCCTATTTCAAATCAGACAAGCTAGAATCTTCTATCCTGTGTCACTTTGCCTTTAATAGCATACACTTTCTACTGTTCAGCTATCCGGCCCTGAGATAGTATTTACGCAAAGAAAAGGCCCCTCAGGGAGGAGCCTTTTCCAGAGATATTGAAGTTTGAGCTAGAGGCTATTCTTCGTCCTTGTCTTCTTCGCTATCCTCGTACCATTCGCAGAAGGCTTTATGACTTTTTTCAAATCCAGAAATATCACATTTTTCCCCCATGGTGTCGAGGTAGTCATTGCATCCCTCATGTACCGTAGGCTCTTCTCCGCTACCGAATGCCTTCAAACAGGCGACCTTTTGTGCATGTGAGTGGCATGTATGACAAGCAGCTGGTGCCTTAGCCTTATGATGTGCTTTTTTATGTACGCCAAGGGCGCTACAAATATGAACATATTTATTGTATTGTTCTTGACTAATAGAATGGCAGGATGTTTTAACGTGGCTTTTACAATTAAGGTGTTTGCTATGGGCAAACTTTTGCGCATCACCCTTCAGGCAATTCTTAAAACATCTTGATTCAGCAAAATAGGAAACATCCCCACAGTCGGCTTCATCAAGTGTACAGTCGAAGTTTTCATTAGTACACTTGTCCCCGATAACACCCTTTAGGAAATCAGGGGTTTTGAAACCAAAAAGCGCCTCTGCATTCTGTGGCAGCATAAAACATAGCACTGCCAAACTCATACATATTCCCATAAACTTTTTCATAATCATGTCTCCCTACGTATTACTCTCGCCTCCTCCGAGTAACCGAAAGAGAAGCTCCCTTGCCTTTGGGGTAAACTGATTTTTCTTATTAGCTTCCAAAGGCTCCATATTTCCTTATATTCTGACATAATATTCAAGGAAAACAAAGTTTTTATTTTATCCCAAAATCCGCGATAGGAAGTTACATTTCTCCTTCAAGTTCAAGGGGACGCAGTTTTTTCGATCGAGCGCGAGTTTTTTTAGGTGTTAAATTTTTAAATCAGCAATAATTGACCCAAAGCGCTAAAAGTTACTCTAAA
>JABJFC010000010.1 GCA_018662925.1 Alphaproteobacteria bacterium
GGATCTTCGTGATCGCTGCCGTTAACGTCGTCTTCCCATGGTCAACGTGACCAATCGTGCCGATGTTACAATGAGGCTTATTCCTCTCAAACTTTTCCTTTGCCATGATCCTCTCGTCCTACTCTTAAACGTTGCACTCTATCTTAAAAAACTTCTCTAATATCCCTTACAGAGGGATCACACTAACACCGATCTCCATGGAATAAAAGCAAGAGATGGAGCGGGTGATGGGAATCGAACCCACGTGACCAGCTTGGAAGGCTGGGGCTCTACCATTGAGCTACACCCGCAGTGGTCTCTTACAGTTGGTGGAGGGAGTAGGATTCGAACCTACGTAGACATACGTCGGCAGATTTACAGTCTGCTGCCTTTGACCGCTCGGCCATCCCTCCTTAATCCACCAATATTCTTAGGTAGGGATCTATGGGATTCCCCCCCTTTTGTCAATGGGTAAGTGATCCTTTTTTTACCTCTTCCATGAACAATTCAACCTGTTTCTAATCTGGAAATGACAAATGGTAGCCCCCCATAAAAAAACACCACCGGTTCAAGGTGGTGCTCTTTTTAGTAATATTCTTCGTCTCAAAGAATCGTAATGTTCTTAAACCGTCACGCCAAGGGCTTCGAGCTCTGCCATAGCTTTTTCACGATTAGCCCTGAAGTCAGCTAGTCCCTTGTCAACCCTTTCCTGCAACTTTCTAAGCTCAATAATAGGCGCATGTTCCCAGTTTTTGAGAATCTCTATGGCTGCACGACGCTCATTTACACCTGGATTTTCTTTGGCCTCCATAATCTCTGTAGCTCCCTCGATAAGCTTCTGCTGTCCCAGTTTTTCTTCTACAATTTCCGCCAATCTCTTCGCCCGCCCTTCCTGAAGCTCCTGAGCCAGCTGAAGGAACCCATGGGCCGCATCAGTCCAAGGCTGTGTATGTTTTGGTTTGTTAGCTTTCTCAACAAGATTCTTTTCCACCAGAGCATCAAAGAGTTGTTGAAGAGCACTTTTCCCCTTGGCGGTGCGCTTCTTTACGGCATCAACTGTTTCTTTTTCAGCGTTTTTTCCGCCATTGAGAATGATGTCCTCTACTTTCCGCAATCTTTTATTCTCGTCTTTAAGAAGGTTCAGCTCCGCTACGAGCTCTTTCTTAATTTTTCTCGAAGATTTTTTCTTCTTTTTCTTTTTAGTAGCACTCTCGTCTGCAATTGTTCCAGTTAGATCTTGCTCATCGTCAAAGGAGGTTGCTCCAGAGATACTAGTTCCATCCGTAACATAGCTAAAACCTGTCACCGCACTCATTCCACTAATAGAGACTGCATCATCATCTTCTTCACGCTTATCAGAATCACCAGACAGCAACTCAACTAAAGCACCAAAGACTTGTCCACCTTCACGCGGCTCTTCATCAACAACATCCTCATCAGCTTCTCGTGCGTTGGCCTCTTTGATCTTATTCTTCCTGTCTGCCTTCTTAGCCTTCTTTTCATCAAATATAGCTTTTGCTTCCTCAAAACTAATGCTTTTCTTTGTTGCATATTTCTGAATTGCCGCTTCATCGGCTAAACCTTTTAGTCTCTCAACCTCAGCTTCAATCGCCTCAAGTCTTAACTTCCTCGCCTCCACGATACCGGCTTCATCAGCAAGAGCTTTTATCATATCAGGAAGTCTGCCATTAACCTTCTCTAATATTTCGGCAAGGGATTCTTTAGCTTTGCTCAAAGATGTTTCTTCTTTCAACAGCAAGTTAAGTGCACTCACGGCCGCCTCTTTCTGACCCTTTGTACCTTTCTTCCCACCTTTATTCAACTTAAGGGGATCAAGCTTCTCGTACTCATCCCAATCTCCAGAGGCAATATGCTGTAAAGCCAGCAGCGGTCCATCTCTTAAAAGCTTGAGTTGGGCCCCATGGTGAGCAATCAGTTCAGCACGCTCATTGTACGCAGATTCGTCTCCAATTCCTGTATTGGCCCGAGATAGTACTGTCTTCCAAAGGTATATTCTACCTTCTTTTTTCTTGGTGGGACTCGAATGACTTTTTAAGCGACCATCTATTTCATCATTAGACAGCCCTTGGCCTATCAAGACATCAACTTTATCTGTTATGCCGCCCGCGTTTGACTCTATGGCAATTGAAATGCACACCGATGAGAGAAGTACATACTTCCATATTTTTTGTTTCATTTTTTTGCTCCCAAACAAGTTCTATTTATTTATTATTTTAAAGAACCCAGCTTAACCCGACTGTAATATTAACCGTGCGTGGAGAGGGCTTTCCCTTATACACTTCTGATCCAGCCTTCATATCTTTCGTGTTAAAGGATTGATAGTGGGTATACACAGCTGAAACATTCAGCGAAAGATCATCTTCCACCATTGTTCTTACACCCAAACCAACTGGCAATCCTACGGCCCATTTACTATAATTTCCAGAATCGGAATCAGAAGGATCCTGGTACTTATATTTAAAGTACGAATAGGCCACACCTATAATTCCATAGACTGCTGTATCTTCATCCACGAGGGCCCCAAGTTGAGCATATAATGCAGTGGAAAAAGGCTGAATCAATTTATTATTTATATTATCGTTTCCAGCTCTTTTTGTTGCTTCAGAAGAAGAAGTTTGAAGCTCCAACTGTCCACCCCAATAGAAATCTCCTGCATCGTTCCCCTCTGCTTCCGAGTAACCTCCATGGAGTTCTCCCATGATGCCACTGGTGCTCATTTTAACTTTTATATCTTCTCCAACACCTAATTCTTCTGCAAAAGCTGTTCCATCAGAAGAAAGATGATGGTATCCCACACCAAATCCAAGATTCCATCCATTCAAACCACTCTCTGCTGAATCTTCTGATTTTGAAAAAGCAAGAGTCGGTGAAAGTAATAAAGCAACTGCTGTCATTGCAAGGACATTATTTTTCATTTTTATTGGCCCCATTTCTTTTTTTATTCTTCTTTAAAGGCACGTGTACACACAGCACACACACCCTCCACGATTATTTTTTATGTAATTGCTGACTCTTTGTAGAAGCATTCGCTCCCGGTAAATTCCCAGTCTACCTGGTCTGCACTTACATTCTCCCAGAATGCTAGAGTTTTCATTTTTGTATAAAAATTACGTATCATCTCCAGCACATACTAGATTGTAGTCTAACCTGCTGCGGCTAGTCAAGTTGATGTCAAAAAATAAATATAACCTCCTTAATTATAAGGAAAATTTTTCTGTATCCTTTTTCCTAAAATAAAATAATGTTGTACTTACCATCCTTCATTCAACGCCCTTTCTGGGAAAATATTGTTGGGGTGATAGACATTCGAAACGAACACATTTATGGTGAGGGGCAGAAATTATAGATGAAGCCAAATTTATCGGATAGGTACGGGCACAAAACATGTTTGAAACGATTCCTTTTATCGACATTTTTATTATAGCCATCGTCATTTTATCAGGCATTTTAGGGTTTTATCGCGGCGTCACTCAAGAAGCCCTTGGAATAGCCGGCTGGGTTGGTGCCGTTTTTGTTACCCTTTACAGTTTTACCTATGTGGATTTTCACGCCCAACAATATATGAACCCTCCCCTATTGGCCTCTAGTGTGGCCGTCATTGGCATCTTTTTGACCTCTCTCTTGGTCTTTTCTTTCACGTCGAAAACCTTAGGGAAGTCCGTTAAGAGCAGCAATCTTGGGAGCCTGGACCGCTCCCTTGGGCTTTTGTTTGGCTTTACCCGGGGGCTCTTTATTATGTCCCTCCTCTATTTATTGCTCGCCTCCTTCTTTACGCCAACCCAGTGGCCCTGGCTCACCCAAACTACAAGAATGCTCCCGGTGGTTCAGAGCACAGCGCGCTTTGTCATGATGCTCGCCCCCAGCTATATGGTCCCCGATGCTTTGCAAACATCCCTAGAGCCAGAGAAAGGCCCAACAGCAAGCCAAGAAGCAGAAACGCTCTCGAAAATTTCTCCTATAGCCCTACGGGTTTTTGGCAAATCCAAAGACCAGGCCAATGAAAATCCAAAGACTGTTAAAACTGCCAGCGCAAATAACCAAGCTGAAAAGCCTTCCTCACAAAAAACCACTGATGGGAAGAAATCAGACGTTCCCTATGATCGAGACACCAGCAATCAAATGAAGGACTTGCTGAAAACCCTAACGCCATAGAGAATTTGTGACCCCACCGGATGATGGTTTTCCAAATGAACGAGACCATTGTTCGAAACCACTGGGTAAGCATGATGAGCAAATTCCATAAGCGCACCCAATGAACGAAAACAATGAGTAAAACCCTGGCAGCAAAAACCCATGAGCAAGAGCAAGAGAGCGAAACAAATGATCAAGCATAGTGAGCAACTTCAATGAACAAATCCCATAAACGCCTCTTAAATAAAGTAGCCCTGGTGACAGGAGCCTCCCGAGGTTTGGGACGGGCCATTGCCCTGAAATATGCCCAAGAAGGCGCCCATGTCATTCTTGTTGCGCGAGACCTAAAAGCTCTCGAGGCCCTCGATGACCAGATCCAAGCCATGGGTGGTACGGGCACTATTGCGCTCTTAGATCTCACCGATGGATCCAAAATCGATGCCTTGGCGGCGCCTATTTTGGAACGCTATGGCAAGCTGGATATTCTGGTGGCCAATGCAGCCATTTTGGGCACCATTGGCCCAACGCCCCAGCTCCAACCCGATGTATGGGAAAAAGTTTTTGCCACCAATACGACGGCCAACTGGCGCCTTATCCGAGCCCTAGATACCCTCTTGCGCCGAGCCCCTCAGGGCCATATCTATTTCGTCACCTCTGCTTGGGTGAAACAACCAAAGGCTTTCACAGCCGCCTACGCCGCCAGCAAAGCGGCCCTAGAATCCCTCGCCAACACCTACAAGGAAGAAACGAAAAACACATCCCTCCAAGTACAGATCATTGACCCCGGCGCCATGCAGACTGACATGTATACGCAAGTTTACCCGGGTAAGGATGCTTCGGACGTGCCCCTACCCGAAGATGTGGTGGAGAAATTTGTGCCTGAGTGCCTGAGTGCCTGAGTGAAAGATTATTGGCCTGTTGTGTCGTAGCGAATGTGGGACGGACTTGTTGTGTCTCTCTTTCTGACATCTAAAGAAAAACCCCGCGGGAACCAATCCCGCGGAGGTTTCTTGTTGTTCGTTAAGCAGACAAAATCACCATAAGTGATTTAGAACAGAGTTAGAAATTAAGTGCAGTCTCTGCTAATGCTAAGTCTTCCGCAGCTTGCTGAAATTTAGTAGAAGCCTTATTGTGCTCCATAATCAAACGACTCGTTTTTTTATCAAGAAACACTTTAACATTCATTAGGTGAGTCAGTTTGTCATTTAACCCTGCTTTCTTATTTACGATATTTTCCAGACTCTTTTCAAAGGAAGAAACAGTTTGCTTATATGCATCTTCAACATCCTTTTGAACCTTCAAATATTCTGTAGAACGATCGTGTTCTTTTATAGAAATATGAGTTAATCCATTTCCCTCGTGTGCAACATCAATCACACTTCTTATGTTCGACTTTGAAGAGCGTTTCAAAGCAGCTGACACAACTTCATCTTCAGGTATTGACCCACAGGGGCTTTTTTTGCTTTGCTGCTCATTGTATCTTTCCAAATGTTGAAATGATCCTGGAAAAGTTCTTAAGGAACTATTTTGCGTTAAAAGTTTAGCCTGCTGCTTATCCAACGTCCCAAGCTCTTTTTGCATCGAACTTATTTGGGAAGTTATTGTTTTTAATTCTGATGATGCATTACCATCCAACACAGATTTAAATAATTTTTCTCCTAACCCTCGTTTAGCAGCTGCCATAATTTTGAGAGCTCTTTCGGGTGTCCTTTTCTGAGCCTCTTGAGTTAAGGGAATTGCTACAGGTGTTGAAGGCCCCGCCTTTACACTCTGAACTGCTTGTTTAGCAGATATATTTACATTTTCTTTAAACCCTTGCAATGCAGCAGCAAGCTCATCCCTTTTGGAACGAACTTGTTGACTTCCCGACTCTATCCTATTTTGAACATCAGACAAACTCCTTCTTAGTCCAGAAAAAAAACCATCATTTTCAGCTTTTTCAGCTTCACTTATAGCTATTCTCCCCAGTTCTGAAGCCACCTGATTAATCTGATCTGCAGAAGTGGATGAACTTTGTAAAGCCTGCCTCAGTAGTGCTCTTTTTTGATTTATATCTGTAGCTTGTTCAGCAATAGCTCCTGCTAGATTCGTAATTCCACTCACAGCTACGTTTCCCATTGTGACAGTTCCAACGCACGAGAAAAGAATTGTTTTCCATAGTAATTTTTTCATGATCTTGCCCTTCCTTTTTTTGTTTTTTTTAAAAGACCCAACTATTACTCCGGCAATAAAACAGTGGACTTAAGCGAGTTATTCTGATAGTGTCTATCCATGGAATTAGTAGACGCCCGCAAGTTATCCCAAGACGCACAAGA
>JABJFC010000011.1 GCA_018662925.1 Alphaproteobacteria bacterium
TTCTTCCATTGATGCAGGGTCTTTGTGGGTACCTGATCCACCAAAATCCTTAGTTGGATCAACGAACAGCACCGAATCTAATTTCTCAATGACAGTATCGCTATTTTTAGCCAACGCAAGATGAGCCGTTGTGGACAAGAGCCCAGCAACCAAAGCAATAGATAAAACAGATTTGTACCCCATGAATCTTCTCCCTATAAAGCAACTATTCTTTATCACCTCTCTTCATGGTAACAGATAATTATATAAAATAACAAATTTTTCTCTATTTAGCGCTTGTTTTAAAGTAAAAATAGAGGCGATATAGAGAGCATGAAGTTCACTTGCGACTGAATGGAAACAAACCAATATGGTCGTTAGTATGCCAATATGGTAATTAAACTTTGAGCTCCATGGTTATTGAACTTTGAGCTCCTATAATTTTCCTACATTAAGAAGGATGGCCCTGAAAATTATCAGTGAACAGCATTAAGTTCATCCTGCATGTCTTGGTAGTCACCTGCAAACTGCGGGTCGGCTGTCTTAAGATCTTCCAGGGTTTGGATATGCTTTTGTCGCAGATTCTTGACTTTTTGTTTCTCTGCTTCAGTTCCAGTTTTGTTGACTTTTTCCGTCGCCCAAATCAAGTTACGACCCAACAAATTTGCTTGGTACAGTTTGTTGTCCCAATGTGCGTTTGTACCATTGTTATTTCCATGATCTTGTTTAAGGGCAGCTAATGAAGGATGTACCTGATCTTTTTGTTGGCCATACTGATCGTTTATGAACCTGTGAGCTTTAGAAAGAGCACCCTCTTGAGGGTTTCCAGCTCCTCCTTCGGACAAAAAACGGGCAAAATAATTTGACGCTTGGTCAAATTGCTGTTTTGTACTGGGGAGGCGGGCTATCCCCCTGTGATGCTGAGCAGCAGGCTGGGTTAGTCTATAATTTTGTTGATTCCACAGTGCTCTCGCTACATTCCGCTGAACCAGGCCATCATAGTCTATTTTACGTGCCTTCTCAGCCACTTTCGTCGATTGGTCTCGACGCTTCTGTCCATGGGGTTTATGTGTTTTAGCAGACTTAAGGACATGAGCCACCGCTTCTGGTGAAATACCAGGTTTAAGAATGGCGCCAGCTCCAATAACCTTGACAGCTCTGGAGTTGTCTAAAACTTGTCCACCGGATTTTTTAGAGAAATATTGGGATAAGTCGTCCCGCTCTTCTTGTGTTCCGTCTATAATATAAGCTTCGGTATATTCGTCTGTTTCGAGCAAAGCTTTTGCTTCTTCCATTGATGCAGGGTCTTTGTGGGTACCTGATCCACCAAAATCCTTAGTTGGATCAACGAACAGCACCGAATCTAATTTCTCAATGACAGTATCGCTATTTTTAGCCAACGCAAAATGAGCCGTTGTGGACAAGAGCCCAGCAACCAAAGCAATAGATAAAACAGATTTGTACCCCATGAATCTTCTCCCTATAAAGCAACTATTCTTATTATCTTCTTCTATGGTAACAAAAAAATAACAAAAGGGGAATTTTTTAATTTCTATGTTTGGAGAGTATTCGGAAATAGGAAAAGACCAGCAACTCCAGTATGGAAATCAATTTAAAACATGCCCCCTTAAATTTTATGGCTTGGGTTTTATGCCACTCTCATCCCACTCTCATCCCTGTGGATGCAGGAGGGCATCTTCAAAGTCATCTAGCTCATCATCTGTCCAATCCATATCTTCAGGGCGTGCGAGGTTTTGCAATTGTCTTTGCCTGACCTCCTTTACGTGATCTCGGACCTTTTTGATAAGATACTGTTTTGCGTCGTCAGAGCTATCTTGGAAATAATTTGCGAGGTCGCGACGGTAAATGGTATCTGCTTTGAACATGTGGACATATGGAAAAGCAGTTCTATCAATATTGTCTTTCTTTACAACCAGACCCTTCACGTTTTTCAAGGCTTTCTGCGCCTCCCAGTGGGTTATATCACTCGGATTTTGAAAAAAAGCAATTTCCTTTTTTTTAGCTTGCTCGAGTTGTCGGCCTGCCAGTTCCCCCCATCTTAGAAATCCATCATCCGGAAAGTCCCTGTATACGACAGTCGGTACTGGAGTTTGTGCCTGTACCACAACTGATTTGGATACATCCCTTTTAGTCGTTTCCGGTTCGCTTACTTTTAGATCTTTTTTGTGAGCCTTATGCTTTTTTGGCTTCTCCAAAGTTGCAGCTACTGCTTCAGGTGAGGCGAAAGCTTCAATCGAGCGACCAGTCCCGTATATATGGACCGTTTTATCGTTTCTAAGAACCTCCCCCTTTATTTTGCTTGAGAAAAATCCGGCCACTTTTTTGCGAAGTTCCTTGTTGGCTCCAAAAACATACGCCCCCGTGTAATTTCCGGATTTGAGGAGTTTCTTTGCTTGTTCCAAAGATACAGGGCTTTCGGATGTCCCCTTTCCATCAAAGGGAGCATCTGGGTCGATCCATAGAATAGCATCTAATTTTTCAATAGCTGTATCGCTATTATCAATAAGATCGTCGATATCTTTCGCCTCTGCAACATGGGCTGCCACGAATAGGACCCCTGCAACTAACGCAATAGATAAAACAGATTTGCACCCCATGAATCCTCTCCCCCTTAAAGAGATACTTTTTTAGTGCCTGTTTTGATTATAGCAAAGAGGCAATAAAAAGTGGTTTTTTTTTAGGTTTTCTTCACATCCTTAGTCTCTGGAAGTTGGAGAGGAGCGCTTTTGGCACCGGCTTGGGCAATGGGAATTTCCAGGGTGATCTGGCCGGCTCTTTCAAAAAAGAGGGTGAGGGTGAGATTTTCGCCTTCCTTTAACGGATTATAGAGGCCCATGAGCATGATGTGTTTGCCTCCTGGGGCAAGGGAAGCACTGGTTTTAATAGGCAAGTCAATGGATTCTACGGTACGCATTTTCATGACTTTGCCTTCTTTGACCGTATTATGAAGCTCTACACTACGGGCTAAGGGACAGGCCACGCCCACGAGTTTATCATTGGAGCTCCCAGCATTCTTTAAATCCATGAAGATAGCGCCGTTTTTGCCAGTGGTCGCTCTTGAGAAAGGGCCGCTGATATGGATATTTTTAAAATTCGTAGATTGTGGCAAAAGCATTTTGGCACAGAGAAAAGTAGGCGTATGGGAAACGCAGACGATAAGACAAAACAATATGGACAACTGAATTTTTTTACACATGGAACACCTCTTTGACTCATGGGATAGCTCTTTATTGGCTCCTTTTTTACCAACTTGCATTTGAAAAAGTAAGAGGCAAAATTTAGGAAGTGGGTTGAGAGCAAGATCATTGTTTATTGAAAAATCTTGACAATTATGCGTGAGAAGCTCTTATTTATGATCAACTGTTTATGGTCACTTGTTTGTGATCAGGGGATTTGATTTTCTGAGGTTTGTATAATGAGTGCTCCATTCTCTCAAGGTCCATTTTTGCAAGGTATATGGCAGCGAATAGGCGTAGTTCTTATCCCCATAGTCTTGTTGTGGGCCTGTGTGTTTTGGGCTGTGTAATGCCAGAGAAGCAAGAACAGTACATATCCTTGGCGCCTCAGATTTCCTTGAAGGATATACAGGTGTCCTATGGGGCTGTTGTGGCACTCCAGAGTGTGACAGGGACGTTCCCGAGTGGGAGTTTGACGGCTATTATTGGTCCCAATGGCAGTGGAAAAAGCACTCTTGTAAAAGTTCTATCCAGCTTCGTGCGTCCTCAAAAGGGCAGTTTTTCCATCAAATGCACTTCCGAAACCCCAAGTAGAAAAAAATCCCACATTGCTTATTTGCCTCAATCGTCCCAAGTGGATCGTACATTTCCCATCACAGTGGAAGAACTCGTTTCAACGGGTTTGTGGGTCCAAACGAAAGGATTTGATGCCATTACGCCTGGGTCAAGACAGCGCATTGCAGATGCCTTGCATACAGTTGGCATGAAGGGCAGTGAAAATAGGTCTTTGGACGCTCTTTCGGGCGGTCAATTCCAACGGATCTTATTTGCGCGCCTTATTTTGCAGGATGCGGCACTGATCCTATTAGACGAGCCCTTTACGGGAATTGATGAAAAGACCGTCAAGGATCTTATGGCACTGGTTCTGGAGTGGCACAAACAAGGCCGAACGATCATTGTGGTAATGCACGATTTGGCCATGGTGAGAAAGCATTTTCCCTATACGCTTCTTTTGTCCCGCAAAGTTGTGTCTTGGGGGGAAACGGATACTGTTCTAACAGAAAAAGACAAGGCCCATATTCCAGTGTGTTTTCATGAGGCTGATAGCTATGTATGATTTTTTCTTTGCACCCTTCATAGAGCACTTGTTCCTAAAGCGTGCCATGGTGGCCTGTATGGCTCTTGCCCTTGGGGCGGGCCCAGTGGGAGTCTTTTTAGTCCTGAGGCGTATGAGTCTCTTGGGGGATGCTCTTTCCCATTCCATTCTCCCCGGCGTGGCCATTGGTTTTTTCATTTCGGGCTTGTCCCTTACGGTTATGAGTCTTGGTGGGTTTATAATGGGACTTGTGGTGGCGCTGTTGGCAGGCGTTGTTTCTCGGGTGACTCAATTACGTGAGGATGCCAGTTTCGCTGGCTTTTTCCTTATTTCTTTGGCTTTGGGTGTGACGCTGGTTTCCATGAAGGGGAGCAATGTGGATTTGTTGCATATCCTATTTGGGACCATATTGGCCGTAAACGTGGATGCATTGCTGCTGGTCGCGGGGGTGGCAACCCTTACTCTCATTGTTTTAGCGACCATCTATCGACCTTTGATTCTGGAGTGTGTGGATCCAAATTATTTCAAATCGGTTTCTGGGGCGGGAGGATACTATCATATTATCTTTTTAATGCTGGTGGTTGCTAATCTCGTTGCCGCTTTTCAGACATTGGGGACTCTTATGGCCCTGGGGCTTATGATGTTGCCGGCCATTGGGGCTAAATTCTGGGCAAAACGGGTTTGGAGCATGATTCTGGTGTCCTTTCTGTTTGCTTCGAGCTCGGGCTATTTGGGGCTTTTGATTTCTGTCCATGCAGGGTATCCCTCTGGACCCTCTATCATTTTAGTAGCAGGTGTTTTATACATATTGTCTTTATTGGTTGGAACTCAGGGGAGTTTGCGGACACTTAGAGCTGGAAAGCGGCCTGCCTCCCCGAAAATAAGTTAGAATTTTTTGAAAATGATGCGTTTTTTTCTCAGCTTAGTGTTGTTCTGTGGGCTGCTCTCGTCCGAGGGGATGGCAATGGAGCAAGTTCCTCTTAAAGCAGTAGCAACGTTTAGTGTGCTTGGTGACTTGCTAAAGGCTGTTGGGGGAGAGCATGTTCATGTTGATAGTATCGTAGGGCCCAATGGAGATGCACATGTGTATGAGCCATCAATCCGGGATGCTAAGGCACTTGCCAATGCAGACTTAGTCTTTACAAATGGTCTTGGGTTTGAAGGGTGGATGAATCGCCTGATAGAAGCTTCGGGATATAAAGGCACGGTGATTGTGGGGGCTAAAGGCGTTAGACGCCGGTATGATCCTATCCAGGAGAAAGAAATACTTGATCCCCATGCTTGGCATAGCATTTCCAACGTGAAACAATACATTCACAATATTGCGCAGGCGCTTGCTCAAAAGGATCCGATCCATGCAGATTACTACGAATCTAGAAAAAAGGCTTATTTGAATAAACTGGAAGACTTGGATCAATGGATTCGGACAGCCATTTCAAATATCCCAACGGAAAAACGTAAGATCGTGACTCTTCATGATGGATTCGGTTATTTTGGAGAGGACTATGATGTTGAGTTTTTGGCGCCCCTTGGCATGAGTACAGAATTTGAACCCTCGGCTCAAGATCTAGTGAATCTTATTCAAAAGGCCCGTCGTTATGGTATCAAGGTCATTTTTCTAGAGAATATTTCCAGCCCTAAGCTTATGGAGCAAATTGCGAGTGAAGCTGACTCTACGATTGGGGGGATCGTTTACTCAGATGCTTTATCTGAACCAACTGAGGCTGCAGGGACTTATTTGAAAATGATGAAGCATAATGTGAATCAGTTTCTTCAGGCCATGAAGGCTTCAACTGGGCCGTCTAGCAAGACAACCATTCTTCAAACTTCTGGTCCCGGTCACAGACACTAAAGTGAGATAGGTCTAAGGCATGGCCTTCCAAAATTGAATCATCGTACAGAGTTGCTCGATTTTGTGAGGCAATTTCTTGGAGTTTTTTGTGGGCGGATTGTGATCCCGTGAACAGGACGTGTTTAAGGTCACATCGGAGGGCTGAGAGAACATGGCCTGATTTGTCTCCACAGTCCAAGATCATAGGAGGGAGCGTAGAAAATGTTTTCTGACACTCTTTTACCAGGGATACAAAGTATCCCACACCCATAGAGGCGGCGCCAAATGGTGGTGTGAGCCCGAAGATATTCTGTCGGTCTGTGTTTTCAAGTGCTTTAAATACCCATTGGCACTGATCTAAATTGTGAACAATAAAAATTTTAGTCATTTCAGCGTGATCCTATCTTCATTCGTTTCCTTGGCACAACAAGTATATTCATGGAGTGTATATAAAAATCATGATAGGTGGCACAAACTGTGTTAGGGTTGGGACTGTAGAAAATAAAGGATACGAAGGGAACTTATGGATACAATTCCTCTTTGGCCATGGATTGTTTTCAATGTCGTTATAGCTCTTATTCTCGCCGTAGATTTGGGTGTTTTTAGGAAAGTTTCCCGAGAAGTGGAGATGAAAGAGGCGGGATGTTGGACTCTTTTTTGGGTTCTTTGCGCCATTGGCTTTAATATCTTAATCTATTTCTGGCGGGGCCCCCAGCCTGCGCTGGACTTTTTTACGGGTTATTTAATTGAAGAATCCTTAAGCATCGATAATATTTTTATTTTCGTTGTTGTTTTTAGCTTTTTCAAAACGCCCTGTCAGTTTCAGCATCGTGTCCTTTTTTGGGGAGTGATAGGTGCTTTGACTATGAGAGCTCTCCTGATTTCAGTTGGGATCGTTTTCATAGAGCAAATTCACTGGAGCTTTTACCTCTTTGGCATTTTTCTCGTTTTGACGGCCTTGAAGTTCTTTTGGCATCGTCATGAAGAGCCTCATTTGTCAGAAAATATTTTACTCCAAAAAGTTAAGTCTTTCTTGCCCATGACGAAGACATATCACCAAGAGAAATTCTTTGTGCGATCCAAAGGTAAGATATTGGCAACCCCTCTCTTCTTGGTACTGCTAACGATCGAGGGGACGGATCTTATTTTTGCCGTGGATTCTATTCCAGCAATTTTTGCCATCACGCGGGATCCTTTCATTGTTTATACTTCTAATGCTTTGGCCGTGTTAGGATTGCGGTCGATGTACTTTTTGTTAGCAGGGGTTGTAAAGAAGTTTTACTACCTTCGACATGCTCTTTCCTTTATTTTGGGGCTAGTGGGGACAAAGATGCTACTTATGGATGTGTATCCCATTTCCACCTGGCTTTCTCTGTCCCTCATTTTGGTGGCGATCGTTATTGCGATCATTGCTTCTTATCGCCATGAAAGTCATGCAAAGTAGTTGGCTTTATTTATTTTATAGTTGAATTTTTTTTGTTTCCGATAGATGATAATACTATGTAGGGTGAGAATAATAATAAATCTACAGTGGGAAGTATAAAGAAAATAGGCAGAGTTTTTATATCAGCCGGGTTTTTAAAGGGGAGTTCCGATGAAGTCGATCACAAGTTTTATTTTCGTTCTATTTGTTTTTGTTGTTTTGATTCAGCCTGTTGCTTTTGGGCAGAGCCAAGGTGCGGGTGATACGATTTACACATCGGACTACCAAAGTGACCATCTGCAAGTTGCCGGATTTCTTGATAAAATTAAAGAGATGGGCGGGAAAGCGATGGAGGCTGGGCGTAATATGATGCAAAAAGCGCCTGCGCCGGTGCGTGATTTCATTGAGAAAAGAGCGCCAGCCCCGGTACGAGAGGCTCTTGAAGGAGGGCGCGGTGGCACTGGATCTGGTGGCGGATGCTCAACTTTTGCAGGATGTTTGAGCTCTGAGGAACGGGATAATAATACTCTTTTGGCACATATGGATAGTCAGTGTGCCTGCGAAGATGGTGAAGGAAGCTATTACGAAAACAAAGAGCTTTGTGATGAAGCCTTTAAGATCACAGAAACCTCCAATACTTGTAAGGGAGAAGGCGAGGAAGATGATCAAGACCAGGATGATGGAGATGGTGAGGAAGGCGATGATCAGGGAGAGGCCGGTGATGATCAAGTTGGTGAGGGAGAGCCCGCTGAAGATCAGGGAGATGATGCCCAGGACACTGAAGATGATCAGGAAGGTGACGAGGATTCCCAGGACCAGGATGATGAAGACGATGCCCAGGACGAGGATGATGACGGGGATGATCAGGACCAAGACGGTGATGATGATGTTGGAGAGGGCGATGACGAAGCTGGATGGTAATAGTCGTCCAGGCCTTTATTCCTTTTTATAAAGGATGATCATTGGGACGCGTTAGGTTATAGCAGGTAGATAAAACTTGCAGTTTACAGAATTATATTACCATAATATAAGAGAGATTAGATGCTGTGGGGTGCGCGAGGCTGTAAATTCCCTGGGGCTGATTCATCCTTAGGGGGCTATCCCTTCAAAGACCGTGGTTTTTGTATATGGCTCCCACCTGTACATACAGGCCGCATTAGGATACTCTAGCCAACGGCCTTTACGGCATCTAAGCCTTCATCCGTCTTCGCTTTGCTACGACGAGATTGTAGTGGTCCCATATATTTCCTGGATTTCGAGATACCAACTCATTCTGAGACTCACTGGTTTAAGACGCCAGCTCGTCTAGAATTCGTAGGTTCCGAGATGACGATTTCTCCGGAATTCATAGCAAGCCGTACTTGCCATCGGCACAACCGTCTTTCCGGCCATTAGGAATTCTTAGCAAGCCAATGGCAAGCGATAGAATTTCTTATGAGCTCGGAATCCAGTGAGGCCGTTACGTGGCAAGGATTTCCTCAAGTTACTCACAACAAACAAACCGCAATGGCTCCACATAGGGCAGGGCCCAGGGGAAAATATTCTTTCTTATTCCGCCACCCCGGTATTGCCGCGAGAATACCCAATAGTCCTCCTGTGATCCAGAATAGTGGCAAAGCACTTAGGCCAACCCAGAGGCCGCCAATGGCCATCAGTTTCACGTCGCCCCAGCCCAAAGCTTCCCTTTTTAGCAGGACTCCTAATGTATATTTTAAGGCTAAAGCTACTATTCCAGAAAGCAAAGCCCCTGAGAGAGATTCATTCCAGGGGGCAGAAGAGAAAAACTGCCAGAAAATCCCTAATCCGAGAAGATAACCTAGGAATCTGTTGGGAATGATAAACTTTTTCCAATCGGTGTGTGCGATCATCATAAGGAGAAAGGCAAGGCAAATAAGGATTCCTCCGTGCAAAAAGGAGAGCTCCCAGGAGAGTTGCGAAAGGGTGTTATTCTCCATTTTGGAGTGGGGAGTGCTATTAAGCGGCTTTATAGGTGAGAAAGCCGGTCCTATGAAAGGGCAAAAATGCCATCAATTTCCACAGGCACATTAAAGGGGAGGGAACTTACGCCGATGGCTGCTCGGCTGTGGGCGCCAATGTCACCAAAAAGTTCTTTGAGAATGTCTGAAGCTCCATTGATAACTTGAGGATGATCAGAGAAATCATCTGTTGCATTGACATATCCTGTCAAGCGGATGCACTTGGTGATTTTGTCTAAGTCTCCCTGGCAAGCGATCTTTAGTTGGGCTAAGACATTTAAGAGGCACAATCCAGCTGCTTCCTGGGCCTCATCGATCTTGAGATCTTTGCCGACTTTTCCAGTAATTTTAGGCTTTCCTTTCCACAGAGGAAGTTGTCCGGATACGTAAACGAGGCCGTTATACGTCACGAACGGAACATAATTTGCAGCAGGTTTGGCTGGCGTTGGTAATTCAAGATTAAGCTTTTTTAGGTGCGCTTCTATTTTCCCTGACATAATTCCCTCCGTCATACTTTTTGAGGCTATTTCATATGGTCCTGATCATCCACCCAAAGTGGCTGGGGGACCTGGATTCGAACCAGAGTTGCCCGGTCCAGAGCCGAGAGTTCTACCGCTAAACTATCCCCCAATATGCATTGGTTACGGGATGGAAAGGTAGTTAAGTTTTTGGGAAAGGTCAACACTTGCAAGGCTCTTGTTTCATTTTCTATAAGAGGGGGCAGGGAATTATTATGCAGAAGTACTCACATGCATGTTGACTTTTAGGAGCATTCCATCCTATATATCCTCCATTATTTTCGTTAATGAAGGATGGAGCAGTTTGCATGAGCCAAACATATCAACCAAGTCGACTCGTTCGTAAGCGCCGGCACGGATTCCGATCAAGGATGCAAACGGCTGCTGGGCGGCAAGTATTGGCTCGTAGAAGGGCAAAAGGTCGTAAGCGTCTCTCTGCTTAGGGGCCCCTATAGACTTGCATGTGAATAAGATTTTGAAACTTAAAAAAAGATCAGAGTTTTTAGTGGTGCGAGACAAAGGTATACGTAGTGCGGCTCCAGGCCTCGTTTTGCAAGTACTAGAAAGAAAGGATGGAAATTCCCTACGTGTGGGATTTACCGCCAGTAAAAAAGTTGGCATTTCTGTACAAAGAAATCGGGCCAAGCGCCGTCTAAGGGCTTTAGTGGATAAGATTTTTCCACAAAATGCTAAAGGAAGTCGAGATTATGTCCTAATTGCCCGCTCGGGCACTTTGGTAAGGGCATTTTCCCAATTGGAAAATGATTTGGTACATTTGTTGAAGAGGACGCAATCGTGGCAAACTTAAAGGCACCAAAGAGACGTTTCAAACTAGTCAGGAAGGCGAAGGCTGGATTGTCCTCTGTTTTCGTAGTGATGTGCCTTTTGCTTGTTAGAATATATGCCTTGTTTATTTCGCCCCTTACCATGGCACGTTGTCGCTTTCTTCCCACCTGTTCTGAATATTGCCGCGAAGCTATCAAGCTCTACGGTGTAAGACGTGGCTTTGTTTTGACTCTCAAGCGCCTTGGAAAGTGCCATCCTTGGGGAAGTTCCGGTTTTGATCCAGTTCCTGTTCACAAAACACGAAAGTTTTCACATTCATGAGTGACCAACGTAATCTTATATTAGCCTTTGTCTTATGTGTCGCTGTCTTAGCGGGATACCAATACTATTTTGATAAGCCCACGCCTGCAGAGCAAGAACAAACAGCTGCACTAGACGCGGCCCAGAGCCAAAAAGCGGCTTCTGGAGTTGTTCCCGCAGCGGGCGTAAGTGCCCCATCTGATGAGGCGTCCAGCATTCCGCAACCAAAGGGTGCATCCGATCCTTCTACGACACCGGATTTGCTTGTATCGCGAGAGGATGCCCTACGCCATGAGGCACGGATTCCTATTGAAACCCCAAAGCTTCATGGGTCTTTGACTGCTAAGGGCGTGCGGATCGATGATCTGACGTTGGCCAAATATCATGAAACTACGGACCCTAAGAGTGCTGAAATTGTCTTATTCTCTCCTCGGGGAAGCAAGGATCCCTACTATGCAGAATTTGGCTGGGTAGCGGGGGCAAAGGATATAGAGTTGCCAAAGGAAGACACTCTTTGGAAAGTAGAGGGGGGGGCGCTAACTCAAGATTCTCCTGTAATATTTAAATGGGATAATGGTAAGGGACTCAGCTTTGAACGCATTCTCTCTGTGGATGACCAGTATATGTTTACAGTTATTCAAAGGGTTACCAATACAGGAAATAAGTCGGTGCAGCTTTATCCCTACGGGCTTATTTTCCGGGGCGGAAATCCGCCCGTTTCCGATTTCTTCATCCTGTATGAGGGCCCCCTTGGAGTATTAGATGGGTCTCTGAAAGAGCATTCTTACAGCGATTTGAAAGATGAAAAGTCGGTGGAAAAAACAACGACCGGTGGTTGGGTTGGATTCACAGATAAATACTGGCTATCCTCTTTGATTCCTGATCAAGCGTCGCCAGTGACGACACGGTTTCGGGATATGAGCCAAGGCACTGAGAACCGCTATCAGATTGATTTCTTAGGCGGGATGCAGACCGTTGAGCCTGGAAAGGCCATCACCGTAACAGGAAATCTCTTTGCGGGTGCCAAAGTCGTAGAGCTGTTGGATGCTTATGAAAAAACTCTTGGCGTTCCAAGCTTTGATTTGGCGGTGGATTTTGGATGGTTTTACTTTCTTACCAAGCCCATATTCTACGCTTTAAACTATTTCAACCAGTTATTGGGGAACTTTGGTCTGAGTATTTTGCTGCTAACGGTATTGATCAAGTTATTGTTCTTCCCGTTGGCCAACAAATCTTATCGGGCCATGAGTCGCATGAAAATGTTGGCGCCCCAGATTGAAAAGCTAAAGCAGCGATTTGGGGATGACAAGATGCGCCTGAATCAAGAGACCATGGCGCTTTATAAAAAGCAAAAGGTGAACCCCATGGCTGGGTGTTTGCCCATGATCATTCAAATTCCTGTGTTCTTTGCTTTATATAAGGTTTTGTTCATCTCCCTCGAGATGCGCCATGCTCCCTTTTACGGTTGGATTCATGATTTGTCGGCACCGGATCCGACGAGTATTTTCAATCTGTTTGGGCTGATTCCATGGATGCCTCCTGAGTTCTTGATGATTGGCATATGGCCTCTTTTGATGGGGGGCAGCATGTTCTTGCAACAAAGGCTTAGTCCTCAGCCAGCTGATGCGGCTCAAGCCAAAGTCATGATGCTTATGCCCATTATCTTCACATTTTTGATGGCGCGTTTCCCATCGGGCTTGGTGATCTATTGGACGTGGAACAATCTACTGTCTATTACGCAGCAGTGGCTGATTATGCGTAAAGAGACTTCTTCCAAGTGAGTGATTCGGATTTTGATCCTGAAGATATTGAAAAGGGTCGAAAGCTTTTTACTCAGGAATGCAGCTTTGTCCTGGGCGTGGCTAGTTTGGAAGGATTACCGCCGGAAAAATATCCAGAGATTGTTTTTGCGGGTCGCTCGAATGTGGGAAAATCCAGCCTTATTAATGCGTTGACGTTTAGAAAATCTTTGGCACGAACGTCTCGGACTCCTGGCCGGACACAGCAGTTAAACTTTTTTGAGTTGGCCAAAACATTTTATCTGGTGGATTTGCCAGGCTATGGTTATGCCAAGGCGTCCAAAAAGGAAATCAAGAGCTGGACTGATCTGATGGGGAAATATCTTCGGGGGCGCAGTGTTTTGAGGCGCGTTTATATCCTTATTGATGGTCGCCATGGACTCAAATCCACAGATCGGGAATTTATGGCCGATTTGGACAAGCAGGCAGTCTCCTATCAGATCATTTTGACCAAGTGTGATAAGCAGACCCAACAGTCTCTTAAAGAGCTGGAAAAAGCTATCCTCACTGAACTCAAAACCAATCCGGCCTCCCATCCAAGTATCATTTCCACCAGCGTACACAAAAACATGGGCTTAGAAGATCTCCGGGCAGAGATTGCTAAGTTGGTTGATTGAGATCCTTAGGGTAGAATTTTCCTGTTGTGGTTGTTGGCTGGATTTAGGGATTGATCCTACTCAATTTTCCAACCGAAACTTTCTTTCTGAAAATCGAAAAGTGACTCTTCGATTTTCGAAAAGCAGTCTTTAGATTTTACAGATTTTGCGTTTGGTTTTTTGTTCAAGCATTTATGTGTATCGATTCGATGACTATCCATATTCGTTGATTCTTATGGATAAAATAACAAGAACATTGACAGGAGATGGGTTGGTAAGCTAACGAGAGGGGGAGCCCAGGTGGCGGAATTGGTAGACGCGCTAGGTTCAGGGTCTAGTGGGCTTATGCTCGTGGAAGTTCGAGTCTTCTCCTGGGCACCACTTTAAGCTAGACGTCGCTTTTGTATTAGGCGTACCTTACCCTTTTGATACTCTGTAATTAGGACTTTTTGCCAATGAAAATAAAGTATTATAAAAATGATCTCCCCGATGGTCTTGATTTGGGAAAAGTTGTTGCCATTGATACAGAAGCTATGGGGTTAAAGCCGAGCCGAGATCGCCTGTGTCTTATTCAATTATCTTCAGGGGATGGTGTTTGCCATCTGGTACACATGATGCCCGATGGGAATTATGATGCGCCAAATTTGAAGGCTCTTTTGGCCGATGAGACAGTGGTAAAGCTATTCCATTTTGCTAGATTTGATGTTGCCCTTATGAAACAGTACCTTGGCGTCATGTGTAAGCCAGTATATTGCACTAAGATTGCCTCCAAGTTGGCGCGGCCCTTTGTTAATCGGCACGGGTTAAAGGAATTATGTCGTTCCATTTTGAAGATAGAGATTTCCAAGCAAGAGCAATCCTCTGATTGGGGGGCGACTACGTTGAATGAAGATCAACTTAAATATGCCGCGACAGATGTATTATATCTTCATGAACTTAAGGCTCATCTGGACGATGTTTTAAAGCGTGAGGATCGTATGGAGTTGGCACAAAAGTGTTTTGACTTTTTACCCACGCGGGCTGAATTAGATCTTTTAGATTGGACTGATAACTATATTTTCGACCATTAGGATAGGATCGCTGGTATATGGCGCAAGCAGTTAAGGATTTTTTGATAGATTCTGATGAGCTTTCAACGGCTCGTTGGGTTTTAGAACAAGAAGTTAAAGGCATTCAGGCTCTCAGCAAAAGTCTGGGCCAGCCTTTTATTGATGTCATTGATCTTTTGGCCAGTATCCCGTCCCACCAAGGACGCGTCGTTGTCACGGGGATGGGAAAGAGCGGACATGTGGGGCGTAAGTTGGCGGCGACGCTGGCATCCACGGGGCTCCCGGCTTTCTTTGTACATCCCGGAGAAGCAAGCCACGGTGATTTGGGCATGTTGACCAAGCATGATGTACTTATTGCTCTTTCAAATTCTGGTGAAACCGATGAGTTGCGGAGCATACTGGCGTATAGCTGTCGTTTTTCCATTCCTTTGATTGCGATTACCTCTAAGGCGCAAAGTACACTCGCTAAGGCAGCAAAGATTGCTTTGGTGCTGCCGGAAGTCCCAGAGGCCTGCCCCAATGGTTTGACTCCAACAACATCTGCAACCATGATGATGGTGCTGGGAGATGGGTTGGCAATTACGTTGCTCCAACGGAGAGGGTTTGCGGCAGAGGACTATAGAATTTTGCATCCTGGGGGTAATTTGGGACGTCGGTTGCTTCGGGTGAAAGATTTGATGCATGGGAAGGAAACATTGCCTTTGGTAGGAGAAAAAGCCCTCATGGATGATGCTCTTCTTGTTATGACCGAGAAAAGTTTTGGCTGCGTGGGGGTTATTGACAGCGCTGGAAAGTTATTGGGGCTCATAACCGATGGTGACTTGCGTCGTCATATGGAACCACAACTCATAAAGCAGCCTGTGACAAAGATTATGACTAAGAATCCTAAGACAATTACGTCGGATATCCTTGCGTTGGAGGCCACGCAAAGGATGAGCGAAAGGTCGATTACAAGCTTATTTGTGGTGGATGATAGCGGAAAGCCAGAAGGTTTGATCCATGTGCATGATTGTCTTCGTTCGGGTCTGGTGTAGGAAGTAGAAATTATGTCTAATACGAGAACTTTTATCCGAAAACAATCGCGACATAGTCCGACCAAGGCATTGGACATTCGACAAAATATCAGCCTTCTTAAGAAGGGGATTGTAGCTGTTGTTTTTGTGCTTTTAGGGATTCTGTTATTTTGGCCCTATTTGTCACGGGTTTCCTACGAGCCTCAGGATCTTCGGAATTCGACGTCCGAGTTGAAGGAAGAAATTGAAAAAAAACTCGTTATGAATCCTCACTATGAGGGCGTAGATGAAAAGAACCGACCGTATGAAATCAAGGCTGTAAGCGCCTTGAATGAAACAGAAGATCGTGTGCGTTTAAATCATCCATATGGGAGTCTCACTTTAGAAGATGGGACCTTTATGACTTTGAAAGCAAATGAAGGTGTTTTCCATAGTCAGGATCGTGAGCTCACGCTGAAGGGAAATGTTATCTTGAACCACGATGGATATGTTTTTGAAACGACGGCTGTTGACGCGAATATAGCAAATAAAACGGCGCAAGGTGTTGATCCTGTGTGGGGGTATGGTGGTTACGGTAAGATATATGCAAAAGAAGGTTTTGAAATGATTGGGGCGAAGATCCGTTTCAAAGGTCGCCCTCATTTGACCATATATAATTCTCCAAGCCCTGAAACTCAAATGCCCCAAAAGATACATTCCAGCACTTCAGGAGGAAAGCATGTCTAAAAAAATCACAATTTTTTCCGTGGCTTGGTTTGGTTTGTTTTTTGTGGAGAACGTTGTTGCAACTGGGCTTCCTATCCAAAGCAGGGGGGCGCAACCTGTTCATATTGAGGCAGATGAAGTTACCTATGATCAAGACAATAGTTTGGCAATCGGAAGTGGTAATGCCTTTGTTCAAAAAGGCGATCAAATGGTATATGGAGATATTCTTACTGCTTACTTTCGCCCCAAGAAAACGTCACATGGTGGGGATGAAGGCGAAAAGGAAATATGGAAAGTTGTGGCAAAAGGGCATGTAAGAATTGTGACTCCTACGGGAAAAGGTTTTGGCGAAGACGGCGAATATAACTTGGACAAAGGATCAATTGTCTTAAAGGGACATGGATTAAAGGCTGTTTCAGGCCAAGGAACGGTGCTGGCAAAGGATTCCTTAGAATATATGCTTTCTACGAATCAGATTATCGCCCGAGGGGATGCAATTGTTAAAAAGGAAGACCAAGTATTAAGGGCCCCGCTCGTAACGGCTTATTTTCATGAGAACGAGCAAAATGAGCTTGTGTTTAGCCATGCGGTTGCAAAAGGTGGTGCGATCCTAAACAACTCTGGGCAAATTGCCCAAGGAAATGAGGCATATTACGACACGACAACAGAAGAGACAATCTTGTCTGGATCTGTTAGAGTAACCGAGGGGAGTCGTCAGTTGAGGGGTGAACATGGATCGTTTGACTCTAAAACAGGCGTAAGTCGGGTTGTAAACACTAAGGCCCAAAATGTGGGAACCAGATCGAATGACAGTAGAGTTCAGGTGCTTTTATACTCTAAAAGGGCATCGTGAACTTTTTAGGGATGAAAGAGTACTAGTTTATATAATGAGGTTTGTATGAGTGTTTCGGCTTTTCAAAAACCCCCCAGCGGGACATATGACTTTCCTACGGCAGTACAAGGCCTAAAGGGAAAGCTCGCGGGCGTTAACTTAGGCAAGGCCTACAAGGGCAGACCGGTGGTGCGTGAGGCAACATTCTATGTTTCTCAAGGGGAAATTGTTGGTCTCTTAGGACCGAATGGTGCGGGTAAAACCACTTGTTTTTACATGATTTCTGGCCTTGTTCGCCCCGATTTTGGCAATATATTCTTCGATGGACATGATATTACCAAGGTTCCCATGTATCGACGTGCACGGCTTGGTATTGGATATTTGCCTCAAGAAGCTTCTATTTTCAGAGGGTTATCGGTTGAAAAGAATATTAAAGCAGTATTAGAGCTTTCGGAAAAGAATCCTGACGCTCGTGAAAGTCAGTTAGAAGATCTGCTGGCGGAGTTTTCTTTGACTCATTTGAGGCACGCAAATGCGTTGAGCCTATCAGGTGGGGAACGGCGTCGTGTGGAAATTGCCCGTGCTTTAGCAGCTCATCCCCAATATATCCTATTGGATGAGCCGTTGGCTGGGATCGACCCAATTGCCATTAAAGACATTCAGAATCTTATTTACCACTTGAAAGACAAGGGAATTGGCGTCCTAATTACCGATCATAATGTGCGTGAAACACTGGGAATTGTGGAGCGCGCCTATATCATGAACGAGGGCCATATTTTGGCTGATGGAACGCCTGACGAAATTATTAATCATGATGAAGTGCGTCGAATTTATCTAGGCGAAAAGTTCAGTTTATAGGCCTGAAAAAAAGCGTTTTCCCAATCCTTTTATAGTGGTTTTCACAATTTTTTTTCAAGAAATCTGAGTGTTTACGTTGACCTGGGTTGTCCTTGAGGGGTACCATGAAGATAGTAGAGAAACTTCAAAATGCGGAGGTGAGCATGCAGATTAGGGTTGCTGGAAAGCAAATTGATATTGGGGATGCATTAAAAACGCATATCGAAGAGGCGTTAACAGGCGTTATATCAAAGTATTTTAATAACACAATTGAAGCGAACGTTATTATTTCCAAAGAGGGATATTTGACGGGCGCCATCATTACAACCCATATGGGAAAAGGGCTGGATGTGCGCGGTCACGCGGATGGGGAGACACCCTATGTTGCCTTTGATAAGGCCTTAGAGAAATTAGAGCACCGTTTGCGGAAATATAAGAATCGGCTACGAGATCACCACAAAAAGGATAAAGAACACGAAAGCGTGACGGCGGCTCAGTATGTTTTAGAGACGGCTGAAGTGGAAGATGTTCCAGAGGCGGCACCTGCCGTTATAGCCGAGCTCACAGCAGTTATTCCAACACTTTCGGTCAGTGAGGCTGTGATGCGGTTTGATTTAGCGGCTGTTCCAGTTCTTATGTTCCGAAACAGTGCCCATGGGGGCTATAACATTATCTACCGTCGAACCGATGGGAACATTGGTTGGATAGATCCTGAAGGGGAATCAAATCCTTCGAGACTGATGGCTTAGGTTCTTATTTTTGATCAAAGAGTTATGTGGCATCTTGGGGCTTGAGGGTTAGCCGCTAGAGACGTCAAGGAATGGCTGACGTGAGGACTAATATCCGAGAGGTGGGGCATTGCAGGGTGTTAACAGCGGGTGTTGAGACTATGCAGCCTCAGGTGCTCTTTAATTCACCACTAAAATTTAGGCAATTATATCAGGAAGTAGCTCATTTTCTATCTTTGAGATCTGATCTTTCAGGATGAGTTTTTCTTTTTTATAGCTCTGTATCAATATTTGATTTGGCAGTTGGGTAACCATTTCTCGCTCAATGGCTATTTTTAAATCCCGGTGCTTCATTTGAAGTCTAGCGAGTCTATATTTGAGCTCTTGATTTTCGTCCATAAGTAACCACTTGTTGCATAAGCTGAAAAAACGTTGTACCTAAAAGTACCTATCCCAGTGAGAAAATATTTTATAAAATTCCTACAAAGTCATTTTACCATAATGGAGACGAAAGTTGAAGAAAATTGCAATTTTAACGAGTGGTGGTGACTGTGCCGGACTGAATGCGATCATACGCGCCGTGACTTATCGTGCTATCCGCAAGTATGGTTGGAAGGTGTTTGGTATAAGGAATGGTACCATGGGGCTCTTAAAACGGCCCTTAGAGTTCGTTGAGATTGATTGTATGCTAGGCGGCCATGGGGATACCTTATTGCGCATGGGTGGGACCATTCTGGGGACTACAAACAAGGGGAACCCTTTCAAATACCCTCAGCCGGATGGCAGTTTTAAGGATCGTTCTGAAGAAATTATTGCAGGTTTTAGAGAATTGGAACTTGATGCCCTTATTGGAATTGGGGGTGATGGTAGTCAGCGTATCCTTCACAAAATTGCAACTCAGGGGAAATTACCCTTTGTTGCTATTCCAAAAACCATCGATAATGATTTGGGATTAACGGAAAATTCAGTAGGTTTTTCAACGGCTGTGGAGGTGGCGACTGAGGCCTTAGATAGGCTACAGCCTACCGCTGCCAGTCACGACAGGGTCATGATTCTAGAGGTGATGGGAAGAGATGCAGGCCATATAGCACTGACAGCAGGGATTGCGGGAGGGGCTGATATAATATTAATCCCAGAAATTCCCTATAAAATAAAAAATTTAGCTAACAAGATTAGTGAGTTACGCAAAGAAGGCCGAAATTTTTCCCTCGTTGTTGTGGCTGAAGCGGTTAAAACTGAATCAGGAGTGCCTGTCGTCATGAAGGATCCCTCCGGCCAAGAGCGCTATGGGGGGATTGGACACTACCTTGGAGAGAGGCTTCAGGAGGTGATGGGGGTTGAAACGCGCGTAACGGTCTTAGGGCACGTACAGCGAGGTGGTCAGCCAGACTTCCGCGACCGTCTTATTGCGTCTGCTTTTGGTGTCCATGCGGTGGATCTAATCGCTGCTGGAAAATCTGACAGAATGGTGGCTTGGCAGAACAGGGAAGTTGTGGATGTCTCGGTGACAGAGGCCATTAATGAATATCAAGAAGTCGATGTTTCTGGAACCTTGGTACATACGGCAAAGGGCCTCGGCATTTCCTTTGGGGATAATAATTGATTTTATAGAATACTCGTTGTACAAAGGGTCTGTGCTATGAATTTTTTCAGATTTTAATAAGGAGTATCGATGGCCCATCCACTCATGCCAAGGGCAACCGCAATATGGTTAGTTGACAATACAACGCTTTCATTCGTGCAAATTGCCGAATTTTGCGGTCTACATGAGCTTGAGGTCCAGGCCATAGCTGATGGAGAAGTGGCTCAAAGTATGGTTGGTGTTGATCCCATTCAGGCTGGCCAACTTACCAGGGAAGAGTTAGAGCGTTGTAGCAAAGATAGCACGACGCGTTTAACATTGGTTGAAACGTCCTATGGGCACAAGATTGCCTCGCTGAAAAAAGAGCGCTATACACCTCGTGCACGTCGACAAGATCGCCCAGATGCCATCGCTTGGATTTTAAAGCATTGTCCAAATTTAACGGATCCCCAGGTTGTTCGGCTTATTGGGACAACCAAGCCAACCATTAATGCGATTCGTACGCGGACCCATTGGAATATGCAAAATCTGAAACCTCAAAATCCGGTTGTACTTGGCTTTTGTTCCCAGGAAGATTTGGACAAAGTCATGGAAAAAGCTGAGGGTAATAAAAAAGCTGAGGGTACTAAAGAAGGCAAAAAGTCTTAAATAGACGCTTCTCTTTCTTTTCCATATAAGGATGAATAAATGCTGAATTTCCGTTTCCTGCTGAAAAGTATTGTTGGAGCGATGATGTTGCTTGTCTTTTCAAACTCAATGGACCTAATGGCATCATCAGAGAACAGGGATCCACTTGATAAGTACGTCATTAGTGGTCCCAATGTGACGGTTGGGGAGTTATTGCCATTAGATGTGTCTCTCACGGGGGGAAGCATTAAAATTGGTAAGAATGCTGTCATTGAGGGGCATGCAAATATTGATGGTGATAACATCAATATCAGTGGAAGACTTATGCGTGGCCTTAATGTTGCTGGATCCAGGTTGGTTATCTCGGGTTTGGTCGCAGGGGATATTCATGCAGACGTTGATACCTTGATCATTAAAAGTGGGGCACAGATAGAGGGTAACGTGAATACCACTGGAAAACTGAAGAAGTATTTTGTTTCGCCAGATGCTGATATTGATGGAGAAGTATTTATCTCCTCTGGTGCTGTGAGAGAAGATTTTATTGACGAGTTGACGGAGGAATCAAAAGAGTTTTTTGAGAAAACATTCGAAACTTTTCAGTGTGCATGTGCCTCTTCAGTCATCAGGAAAATGGCGAGCGTGTGGCAGAGTTTCTACGGGGTTTTGGGTGCATTTGGCCTTGCTGGGATTAGTGGTTTCTTCATTTGGTTTAGCACTTTTTTGATTGGTTTCTTGCTATACATGATTGCTCCTAGATTTACTTGGCAGGCTGTTGAGATGGCACGCCTTCAGACAGGGCGGTGTTTTGGCTTGGGTGTATTTGCACTTTTGGCGACTCCCATAGCTTTCCTGATTTTAATTCTTACAATTATAGGGATTCCCCTTGCTTTCGTGCTGGGATTTCTTGTGATGTTAATATTTGCCGTTGGAAAAATCATTGGTATTTGGTTAGTGGGTAATCTTGGACTTCGATTAACATCCTTTAAAGAAACGAAAAGTGGCAAGCTCCGCATAACTGCTTTCGCATTAGCCATTCCAGTTGTTGGCTTCATAAGTGTCATTCCCATTTTGGGTTGGCTTTTTCTTGCCTCCCTCTTTCTCATTGGGTTTGGGAGTGTTTTTACAACGCTTTTTCAGAGGCACCCCTTATAGCTCGCTGAAAAACCTTTCCTGAAGTTCTTGTAGTGCCAGAGTAAGGCTATCTATTATGAAAACAGCCCATAATATGCGAACTTGGTTATTTATTATTTTACTAGCTGCACTGCCCTTTGTAGCCTTTGGCGGTGGAAATGGTACCGTCATTCTCTTAGGCTTAGGTTTTTTCGCGTGCGCGTTTCCTACAAAGATAATCAAGGATATTCGTTTGCAGTGTGTTCCTTCTTTCATAATTGCCCTTTTTTGCTTCTTAATTTGGATGTTTGTCACTTGTATTTGGACGTTGGACCCTTTGCCAGCCCTTAGTACGGCTGTGAGATTCTCGGCGGTTTGTTTCATGGGAATTCTTGCTTATTTGGGACTTAAGAATTTGCCGGTGGGAAAATTTGGTCTGCTTTCACGTATTTTTTGGATAGGGATACTAGGGTTTCTTGCACTGCTTTGCTTTGAGAACTTGTCTAAAAATATGATTATGGAAATGCTGGGAAAGGACGAAAGATCCTTCGGCCGTCCTAGTATTCTTTTTGCGCTTTTCTTTTTGCCCATGCTGTATGGCATTTTGGGCGAAGAAAAGGTGGCGTCTTTGCGGCAAAAAGGGATGATTTTGCCTCTACTCATTGGATTAGTTAGCCTGGGTGTTTTGTGGTACATGCCTGTAAGGGCTTCTTTTACTGCTTTAACGGGGAGTATTCTTGCTTACTTCTTTTTTAAAAAATTTCCGAGAGGTGTATTGTTTTTTGGCGGATTTGTGACGATTTTGGCTCTTTTGCTTCCCTTGATTTTCCTATATTTTGATCTTCATAGAGTGGATCCCGATCTGCTTGCTCGCATTCCCTCCAGCTGGCAGCATCGATTAAACATATGGCATTTCGTATCAGAACAGATTTGGGCTAAGCCTTTTCTAGGATGGGGGCTTGATGCTTCTCGATGGATGCCGGGGGCTGACGGAACATTTCCCTATTACTACATAGAGGGGGGTAAGGTTATTGAAGGAATAGATCGCGGTTTGCTTCCATTACATCCTCACAGTATCTTTTTACACTTGTGGCTAGAGGTAGGAGTAGTAGGTATCTTATTGTTTTTGTGGGTCTTTTGGTCGATTATTGCAAAAATTTATGATGCTAAAATAGACAGAGATAAACAGGCTGCGATCATGGCATGCATTTTTATGTGTACACTTGTGGCATCTACAAGCTTCGGAATATGGCAAAAATGGTGGGTTTCAAGTTTTTTCTTGCTTGCAATTGTTTGGAAAATCATTGTTTTGAGGGACTTAAAAAAATTCCCAAATACATGAATAAGTTACTCTAAAAACGATTTAATCTACTGATATATAATCATTTTAAAAAAAATAGCACAGTAGTAATTTACGTGGGAAGCATGATATAATATACATTATATAAAGGTCCCTCGACTCTTAGATTTGTCGATTTTGTTCAATTTTTTAAACAAGGAGGTCTCCCATGACTATGAGTACTCATATAGAAGCGTTGAAAGAGCGCCGTGAAGGAGTTGATAGAAATATCAAGTTTGAAAATTGCAGGCCATATCCGGATGAGGCGAAACTCCACGAATTAAAACGTAAAAGACTGCTTATTAAAGATGAGATTATTCGATTGGCTTGTCATTAAGTAAGGAAAGATACTTTCAATAGTGGCCGCAGTTTTCTGCGGCTTTTTTCTTGATCTTTTTTTTGAAAACAGGCACATTCCCCAGAGTGAAGCTATAAAGAGTGACCAATGGATTTTATTCAACCATTTTTAGTAAGTACTGGTGGGATTGACATACAGGGTAGATTAATTCGCCTTGAGGGGGCTCTTGATCGTATCTTAACTCAGCACCAATATCCTGAACCCATAAGTTTCCTCTTGGCAGATTTTATTATTCTGACAGTTGCCTTGGGCTGTGGCGTGAAATCTGATGGGAAGATCTCGGCACACATAAAAGGAATAGGTGGCCCTGTCTCTTTGATGGCTGTGGACTTTTTCACAGATGGTTCCTTAAGGGGATATGCACAGTTTGATAGTGAAAAAATAAGTGCTTTGCAGAAGGATGGGGAACCTATGGATGTCTTCTCTCTCTTTCGAAAGGGGCATTTGGTTTTTACAGTGGATCAAAAAGGATCCAAAGAGCAATATCAGGAAATTGTTATGCTTCATGGGGCAACTTTAGTTGAGACCCTCCTTCATTATTTTGAACAGACCCATCAGTTTGATGTGGCGTTAAAAGCAATGACAGGTCATCATTCTAAGTGGCGCTCTGGTTGTCTTTTTTTGCAGAAACTTTCCAATGACGAAATCACAGAATTTTTGGATGAAAGTGAGAACGGCTGGGATCAGGCTACAGCGCGCGTTGGAGCGATTTCAGATGAATCTCTCTTAAATTTTGATCCGAAGCCACAAGAGTATTTAAGGGAATTTTTTCCCGATGAAAAGATTGAGATGCTTGATAAATTAAAGATCAAGGCTCATTGTCGTTGCAATCGGCCAGGCGTTGTTTCTGTGTTGCGTTCATTTCCAAAAGAGGATCTTCAGGGGATGAAAGAAGGAAAGCACATTGTTGTAACGTGTAAGTTTTGCGATAAGAGATATGAGCTTTCTGAGGAAGAGTTTCGTTTAGAAGTTGTCTCTAACGATCAAGAATCCAAATCATAAGGGCAATTAATGTTTAAGAACAAATTACTGGGACTCATTCTTTTCACACTTGTTGGGGGTATTTTACAAGGGTGTCAGGAGATGACACCGCCGAAGCTTATGGGCTTAAGATATAAAGACAATCCTCCTCTTCTGTTAAATATTGGGAAAATTCAAGTTGTATTGAAAGAACAGTCAACACGAGGAAGAAAGTCTTCTGAAGAACCACTCCCCAACAATCTTGTCAAAATGATAATTCAATGGGCGAAGGGTCACTTGAAGCCTGTTGGCCGTGCTGGAGAAGCACACATTGTTATAGACGAGGCTTCTATTCTCGTTGAGAAGACACCTGACCAGAGTAAGATGAAGTGGTTTGTTACCTCAACAGGAGAAACCTATCACGCAACACTTGATGTTACTTTTGAAATATATAACAGCAAAGGGATAAGACAAAGTTTTGCTCATACGAGGGTAACCCGATCGAGAGGAATTCCGCTTGGCGTCGAGGTTGCCTATCAGCAAAAAATATTAGAGGCTTTGGAAGAGGACATGTTGAATGTGTTTGCTGAGAAAATGGAAGAAACCATTAAGAAAAACCTCTCACATTTTTTGGGAGAAAGACAGAATTGGTTTAAAGCAAACTAGGGTTAAAGGCCCATTTTAAATGCCAGGGGTGGTTTTTTTTCAAACAAATAATTGCTGAGGCTTTGTATTCAAAACAAGGAGATGCTCTGGCTCCAAAGAGCAACTGTGCGGTTAGAATTGGCAGAAAAGGCATGTGGCTAACGATCATGATATTTTCCTTCTCTCCATTGACCCAATCTATTGTTTGCTCGGGATCATCGTTTGGGGTGAGTCCCTTCCTTTCTGTCAAGCTAGCAGATGGTAGTGAGTTTCCAAGAATTTCCGCAGTCTGCTTTGCTCGGAATTTGTCTGAGTGGTAAATCTTTTCCAATGGAGGATTTTGCTTGGCGAACCACTGGGCCATTTTTTGAACTTCTGTAGCCCCTGTTTTTGTTAACTCCCGTTCTCCCGACTGGGGATTGGTATCGGCCTCACCATGGCGCACAAGATACAGCAACATACTATTGTCTCCCATTTTTTTATGACTCTTAATCAGGAGAACATATTTTTAAGGGGAGGTGAAGTTTTTTGAGGCAATTGTATTTGTGGATCGATTTTTGCTTGGAAGGTATGGGAAAAAAGAGCTTATTCTTGGTTATCTCAAGGAGCCCTAAGTTAAGTTGGATTGTGTCCCATTTTTTATATTATACGAATAATTGCCCCATTAACGGACAATTTAACTTGCGTATTGCCCTATTAATAGGGTAATTTGATGTTTTAATTGTCCATTAATGGATAAGATAGATGTTGGAGAAGTTTGAAAAATGACATCACTTACACCTAAATATCTAAGTATTCTGAGGTTTAATCAACAAGATATTCAATATATGCATCAATTGGGACAGTACCAAGGGCAGGAAAAGCTTTATATGTATCAAGCGCCTGAACTGTTGAAAAGTCTCCAGAGTATTGCTGTTATTGAGTCAAATGAATCCTCAAATCGTATCGAGGGTGTGGAAGCTCCAAGAGATCGTATTAAAGATATTGTCTATAAAAATGCAACGCCCCAGAATCGCTCGGAGCAGGAGATTGCCGGGTACAAGGATGCTTTGGATTTGATTCATGAAAGTGGTAAGTACATGGAGCTTTCAGCGAATATTCTCTTGCAGCTGCATTCACTCTTGAATCGTTATTTACCTTCGGACGGCGGTAAATGGAAGATGACAGATAATGAAATCGTTGAGCGTGATGCAGAAGGAGAGGTGGTTAAAGTTAGATTCAAGGCAGTTTCTGCAGTTAAAACACCTGTCATGATGGACGACTTAACACGGCAATACCATAAAGCAAAGCGGGAATACGATCCGTTGATAGTGATTCCTTTAACCATCTTAGACTTTTTATGCATTCATCCATTTATGGATGGAAATGGTCGTACAGGAAGGTTGCTTACGCTTTTATTACTATACCATTTTGGTTTTAACGTAGGGCGCTATATTAGTCTGGAGCGAGTCATTGAGGAATCTAAGGAGTCATATTATAGGGCACTAGAAGAAAGCTCTGTCGGTTGGCATGACTCTGAACACAATCCTTTTCCATGGCTTAACTATTTTTGGGGAATGATGATTAGTGCTTATAAGGAGCTCGAAGAACGTGCTCGAAAATTCCCCAAGAAAAAAGGGAAAAAGAGCGAACTTATAAAGGAAGCGATATTGAGAAAAAAACAACCTTTCAAGCGAGCATCTGTCGTTAAAGAATGTCCCTTTGCAAGCGATTCTCTTGTAAAACAAGTGCTATCTAGCCTGAAAAAAGAAGGTGTTTTGAGTCAGCAGGGGCGCGGGGCAGGGGCTGTATGGATACAGAAAACGAAAGATCTTCAATAGCCCTAAATTACCTTTTTGTTTATAATACAGCATCCAACTTTCATAAATTTTTGAAATGGTTTCAATTTTATGATACCAATGTTTTACATTTAAAATTATGAGCATAAAGATGGCCCCAAAAGAAATAGAACAAGAACTTTCCGACTGTTTGATTTTAATAAAAGAGTTTCAAAATCGAGTTAGAAATCGTGAAATAGTTGCGTTTTCACCTTTTGAGAAAAAGTTGAAAAAAGTGAGCAAGGCCTTATTGGGGTTGCCGGGAAGTGCCCGGATTGATGTGGCACAAAAATATTTGGTGCTTGTAAATGCTTTGAGAGAATTGGGAAAAGCGCTTGCTGAGAATAAAGGGCGTCGCAAGGATATAGAGCATGTTTTACTCATCGAGAGCGAAGCTCATCGTATCCATGCACAGGCCCTCGGACTTGAAGTGTAAGATTTATAGGGGTAGCAATGTTCGAAATATTTGAAATTTTTCCCATCCTCCTTTTCATTGTCCTGGCGACCATTAGTCCGGGGCCAGATTTCGTAATTGTGGCTCAAAATAGCCTATGCTATTCCCGTCGGGTTGGTGTGATGACGGTCCTTGGGCTCGGAGCCGGCATGTTGTTTCATGTCAGTTATTGTATTTTGGGAGTGGGTATTTTTATTTCCCAGTCTATTCTGCTGTTTAATATATTGAAATTTGTTGGAGCTGCCTATTTGATTTACTTAGGTGTCAAAAGCCTTTTTTCTAAGAGAGCCAATCTTTTACCTCAGGAAATATTGGAAACTGACAACAGCATTTCCCATTGGCGGGGGTTTCAGAGAGGTTTTTTGACAAATCTTTTAAATCCTAAGGCCGTTATGTTTTTTGTGAGTTTTTTTACGGTGATTGTAAAGCCAACGACCCCCATTAGTCGTCAGATATTTTTTGGATCTTTTATGGTTGTTTCTGGGGTTCTTTGGTTTAGCCTTATGGCTCTTTTTCTTTCCCATGGCAAAGTCCAAAGGCAGGTTTCTAAGGCGCAGCACTGGGTCGAAAAAATTGCAGGGGCATTTCTTATCGCGTTGGGAGCAAAAATAGCTTTTGCGCGATTGTAAGAAGAGTTGGATCTTGCCCTGTGCGAATCAGTAGTGTATGAGTCCTAAGGGAAAGAATAGGACGGGGTGTAGCGCAGCCTGGTAGCGCGCCTGCTTTGGGAGCAGGATGTCGGAGGTTCGAATCCTCTCACCCCGACCATATTTACGCGCATAAGCTTATGAGAAAGAATCTTTTCAATGAGACGTGTTCGAATCTATAAACCCTCAAAAACGGCAACCCAATCTGGAAAGTTCAACGAGCGACAATGGCGTTTGGAGTTTGAGCCTGAATCGGCACAATGGACGGACCCGCTCATGGGATGGACGGGTTCCAAGGATATGCGTCAGGAAATCAAACTTAAATTTGACAATCTTGAAGAAGCAATTGCGTATGCGAAGAGCCAGGGTTTTTCGTACACTGTTGAGCAACCGAATCTAAGAAAGGTTGAGCCAAAGAGCTATAGTGACAATTTTTGCTAGAAACTCGGAGGAGTTTCGCCTATAACAGGGTTGTTGTGCGTCCTTAGCTCAGCTGGATAGAGCATCGGCCTTCTAAGCCGAGGGTCGCAGGTTCGAATCCTGCAGGACGCACCATCCGTCTTCGCTTCGCTACGACGTGATAAATCCGTTAGGATTTGAGAGGCGTCGCGTTAGAGAAGCGGATGCCTCGGCGTAGCTCGGAGAGCGTAGACGGGCTAATTCGGGGTCCGTACCGAAGACATAGGTAACACTTTAGCCTTGAAGGGGTTGTTAATAGGTTCGACCCTACAAGAGTCTGTCTTTTCTATCCGAAAAGACATTTCACAGAATCCCCACATTTTAACGAATGCCACATCTTCCAAAACGCCTTGAACTGATGTATAGTTTTGACAATTCGGAGCCTTAAATGAAAATTTCAATACCAAAAGAACGTTCCCCATATGAAACACGGGTTGCAGCAACACCGGAGACCGTGAAGAAGCTTGTTGGGCGAGGTTTTACGGTGATGGTTGAATCCGGGGCAGGCTCTGCGGCTTCATTTACGGACGAGGCCTATCAAGCTTCGGGTGCAAAGATCGCTAAACAAACTCAGGATGTTTATAAAGACGCCGCCATCGTTCTCAAGGTCCAACGGCCTATGGGAAAGGGGAAAGATATGTTGGATGAGCGCGCGCTTTTGGAAAAAGGAAGTGTGCTTGTTAGTTTGTTGTCTCCCTACACAGCAGCAGAAGATGTTGCGTACTATCAGAAAAAATCAATCACCTCCTTTGCCATGGAGTTGATTCCACGCATTACCAGAGCCCAATCTATGGACGTGCTTTCTTCACAGACGAACTTGGCAGGATATCGTGCCGTTTTAGAAGCTGTAGCAGTTTTTGGCCGGGCTCTTCCCATGATGATGACGGCTGCAGGAACCTTATTGCCGGCAAAGGTTTTGGTTCTGGGGGCTGGAGTCGCTGGTCTTCAGGCCATTGCCACAGCGCGTCGATTGGGTGCGGTGGTTTCTGCATTTGATGTGCGTCCTGCTGTTAAAGAGCAGGTGGAAAGCCTTGGCGCTACTTTTATCCAAGTGGATGCTAAAGCGGAAGATGCAGAAACGGCGGGGGGGTACGCAAAAGAAATGGGAGCCGATTATAAAAAAAGGCAGACCCAGCTTATACACGAGACGCTTAAAAAGACCGATATCGCTATATCAACGGCTTTAATTCCCGGAAAACCGGCACCTACACTTATAACGGAACCTATGGTCCGAGATATGCCAGAGGGAGCCGTTATCGTCGATCTTGCTGTGGAGAATGGCGGTAATTGCACTTTATCTAAGGTAGGGGAAATTGTAGAATCTCACGGCGTAAAGATCATAGGGTTTCCTAATTTGCCTGCTAGATTAGCAGAAGACTCCAGCTCGTTTTATGGAAAAAATATCCTGAACTTTTTGGATTTGCTGATAGATAAGAAAAAAAATGAGCTTGCCATTGATTGGGAAGATGAAATTATTAAAGGTGCTGCTGTCACTCATAACGGGAACATACTAAAAGAAGAAATTATGGGGTCGAGTGGCGGGCATAAGGCTTCTGGTAAAAAGCCGACTGAGAAATCAGCTTCCAAATCAGCTCCCAAATCGATTGCAAAGAAAAGAGCAAAGGTAAAAAAATGAGAATAAGAGGGAGTGCGTTATGATTGAACCTCAGGTCATTGCAAAGGTGTCCTCTCATTTGCGGGAAGGGCTTGCGGCTATGGCTGATCAGGCTTATGCCATGGAACAAATGGTCCATGGTTTAGCACAACAAGTCGCTCTCTATCCAGATGAGGGTGTGACCCATGTGGGACCTGACCCCTTTGTTTTTGGTTTGACTGTTTTTGTACTGGCGTTATTCGTAGGATACTATGTCGTTTGGCGGGTGACTCCAGCATTACATTCGCCTCTGATGGCTGTGACCAATGCTATTTCCTCGGTCATTATTGTCGGGGCGCTTATTGCTGCGGGGCCAATGGAAGTTAGTTTTTCAAAGATTGCAGGATTTGTGGCGGTCATTCTTGCTTCTATCAATATTTTTGGAGGATTCATTGTGACACAACGAATGCTTCACATGTTCAAGAAGCAGAAATAAAGAAGGATCAATGGAAGAAAATATCTCTACACTTGCTTATCTAGTTTCATCGGTGTGTTTCATTATGGCATTAAGGGGACTTGCGTCTCCAGAATCTGCCAGGCTTGGAAACCTTTTTGGTGTGGCTGGGATGACTATCGCTATTATAACAACTCTATGTATGCCCAGTATTTTGAGTTATGAACTGATTATCTCGGGCCTCCTTATTGGAGGGACTATAGGGGCTCTGATTGCTCGTCAGATAAAGATGACGGCGCTTCCACAACTGATTGCTGCTTTTCATAGTCTTGTGGGTCTAGCAGCGGTATGTGTGGCTGCAGCAGCTCTTTATAGCCCAAATTCATATGGCATTGGTGTCACAGGTCACATTCATTTTAGCAATTTGATCGAGATGTTTTTAGGGACAGCTATCGGGGCGATTACTTTTACGGGATCTGTTGTTGCATTTGCAAAACTGCAGGGACTTGTGAGTGGCAAGCCTCTTGTGTATCCAGGGCAGCATTTCGTGAATTTGGTGCTGGGTGTTTTGATTATTCTCATCGGCATAGCCTTTGCAACTTCAGAATCTTATACAGCGTTTTGGATTCTTTTAGGATTGGCATTCTTAATAGGATTTCTGTTGATCCTCCCAATTGGTGGGGCGGATATGCCCGTTGTTGTCTCCATGTTGAACTCATACTCAGGTTGGGCAGCGTGTGGCATAGGATTCACCCTCAATAATATTCTTCTTATTGTGACTGGCGCACTGGTTGGTGCATCGGGGGCTATTCTTAGTTATATCATGTGTAAGGGGATGAATCGTTCTATCATCAATGTTATCTTGGGTGGGTTTGGTGCTGAAGGAGCAACCGTTAGCACATCAGGCAAGGACGAACGCCCTGTAAAAGAGGGAAGTGCAGCAGATGCGGCATATATTTTAGAGAACTCTCAATCAGTTATCATTGTTCCCGGATATGGAATGGCCGTAGCCCAAGCTCAGCACGCTTTGCGGGAGATCGTTGATCTTTTGAAAGAAAAAAAGGTACGTGTGCGCTTTGCTATTCATCCAGTGGCAGGACGTATGCCAGGCCACATGAATGTCCTTTTGGCAGAGGCGAATGTACCTTACGAAGATGTGTTTGAATTAGATGATATTAACAGGGATTTTTCCTCTGCTGATGTTGCGTTTGTTATAGGGGCAAATGACGTAACCAATCCGGTTGCAAAAACAGATCCTACGAGCCCTATATACGGAATGCCCATATTGGACGTGGAAAAGGCAAAAACGATTCTCTTTTTGAAACGTTCTTTGGCACCAGGATATGCTGGTGTTGAAAATGAACTTTTTTTCCGAGACAATACGATGATGCTTTTTGGTGATGCGAAGCGTATGTGTGAGCAGATCGTAAAAGACATGGCGTAACTCAGGGGCTCGCCCCCAGAACTTGAAAATATTTTATCTGTAGAAACAGCGAATTTTTCATGCCATGGACATTTTTTAATTTCTGTTACAATATTTAAGTTGCTTTTTTTTCAAGAGCTACCATACTGGGGCCAGTATAGTAGTATTGGAAGTTAATCATTGTTTTTTAAGAGTTTTGGTTGCACGCATGGATCTAGATAAGCTCAAAACCTTTTATCTGGTGGGGACACTTGGTGGTGTAAATCGCGCAGCTAAACGGCTCGGTTTGAGTCATGCTGCGATTAGTAGGCAGATGACTTCTCTGCAACAATCAGTAGGTGAGCAATTATTAAGTAGAACACCAAAAGGGATGATCTTGACCGAAAAGGGTGAGCTTCTTTTAGGAAGAGTGCGAGAGCTATTGTCGGAAGTTGAATCCATCAAAGAAGAGTTAAAGTGCTCCGCTGGTAGCGTAAAAGGGGAGATAAAATTTTCTGCTACAGCGGGTTTGACCGCTGTTTTTCTTATGTATTATATCCCCGGATTTCTTGAACTTCATCCCGAGATAAAATTGACGATTTTGGGAAGTGAACACTATCGTGATTTGACCGTTGGTGAGGTAGATGCAGAGATAAGAACTTCTCTTAGTGGGCGTCCAGGATTGGAACATGTTTATTTGACGACGTGCCATCTGAAGCTATACGCAAGCAAGAAGTATATAGAAAAATTTGGTGTTCCCAAATCCGCTGAGGAACTTGATAATCATCGCCTTATTGCTTTTGGTGACAAGTTCGATAAGCCTTATGCAGATGTGAATTGGCATTTGAAAGTAGGGGCGAAACATGGTCATGAACGAAATTCATATCTAAATATCAATAGTGTGAGAGCCACCTTTTTAGCAGGTGAATTTGGAATTGGTATTATTTCAGTGCCAGAGGAAGTCGTACTTCTCAATAAATCTCCTCTTATCCAAATACTTCCTGATATAGAAAGTCCTAAGATTGACTTATACTTTGTCTATCCAAAAGCTCAAGAAAAGTCCCGTCGTACAATGGCTTTGAGAGACTATTTGAAATCTGTACTCAGTGTTTGGAACAAGGATGACGCTGTGGCTTAGGCTGGTTTCATTGGAGTGTGCTTTTGTGTAACTAATCTAGCAGCAAGCTACTTTCTTCGATTTTATCCCCACTATTTTTCTTGAATAAATTCAAGAGGTCGGGGACGGATAGCTTTTTCCGCTTTTCGCCTGATATGTCCAAAACGATTTTTCCATGGTGTAACATAATAGTGCGGGTTCCCACATTTAGAGCATGGCTCATGCTGTGCGTTACCATGAGGGTGGTAAGCTGGCGCTCCTCTACAATCTTTTTCGTAAGCTCAATGACAAAGGATGCTGTTTTGGGATCAAGAGCTGCCGTGTGCTCATCGAGTGCAAGAATTTTCATAGGCCTCAAGATAGCCATTAGGAGGCTCAAAGTTTGGCGTTGTCCTCCTGAGAGGAGTCCAACAGGATCCTTAAGTCGTCTTTCTAGTCCTAAATGTAAATCTTTAAGATGATGAACGATTTTCTCTCGTGTGTGTGGAGATAAGGCGAGGGCAATCCCTCGATTTTCACCTCTACAGAGTGCAAGTGCCAAATTTTCTTCCACAGAAAGTTCTGGACAAGTTCCTTTCATAGGATCTTGGAAGACACGTGCAATAAATGGAGCTCGCTTATGAACGGGCCATTTTGTAATGACTTTATCATCGATTGACACCACACCGGATTGGGGCCGAACATCTCCAGTTAAAGTATTTAATAGTGTAGATTTTCCTGCACCGTTGCCACCAATAAGGGTTACAAATTCGCCCTTTCGGATGTTCAAAGAGATATTATTTAGCACTGAAACTTGCAAAGGGGTCCCTTGATTAAAAGCAACACGAATATTCTTAAGTTGAATCATGCGTGTCTCCTTTTAGCAAAGTATGCTTTTACGGATTTACGCATGTGTGCACTTATCATGGCCAGGGTGACCAATGCTGCTGTGATTAAATTAAGATCGGAGGCTTGAAGGCCAAGAGTATCTGTATTGAGGGCCAAGGCATAGACAAAGCGGTAAATAACGGAACCCAGAATACATCCTATGAGGGCTACAAAAAGAAGTCGTGTATGAAATATGGCTTCCCCAATAAGGACGCCTGCGAGCCCAACAAGAATCGTTCCTACACCCATTTGAACATCTGCAAATCCTTGAGACTGAGCAAAGAGGGCTCCTGCTAGGGCTGCAAAGGCATTCGCGATGGCTAGTCCCATAAGAGTCATGCCGTTGGTGCCAATTCCTTGAGCTTTTGCCATGGCTAGATTTTGCCCTGTAGCGCGCATAGCGAGCCCCATATCCGATAGGAGGAATCTGAAGAAAATCATGAGGATGAACAACAATGCCCCTCCCATAAAAATTACGTTTGTAGAAAGGTGTGGCAGCTGCAGTAGGGATTGAAGTGGATGAAATACAGTATCTTGATCAAATATAGAAAGGTTTGGGCCTCCCATAATCCTTAGATTAATTGAATACAAGGCTGTCATCGTAATGATACCTGCGAGAAGATGGAGTATTTTCCAGCGGATATTTAACCATGCGGTGAAAAGACCAGAGAGACTTCCTCCCAACAGGGCGGCTAGTAGAGCTAACCAAGGTGAGTAGCCATTGATAATCAGGATGCTTGAAATGGCGGCTCCCAAAGGAAAACTGCCGTCGACTGTTAAATCAGGGAAATCTAGAACCCGAAAGGAAAGGTATACACCAACTGCAACAAGCCCGTAGATGAGGCCCATTTCAATGGCCCCAAGAAATTGCATCGAATTCATTTTAATTTTCCAAATACTGTTGCATTTTTCAGGAGGTCTTGAGGAAATGAAATCTCCAGTTTTTTCGCTGAAGAAGCATTGAGATATACCTGCTGTTTCTTCGGTCCTTCAATTGGAAAAGATTTTGGCGAAGCTCCCTCCAGAATTTGTGCTACTATGGAGGCTGTTTGCACGCCTTGATCAAAATAGCTGCTTCCAACTGTTGCAAGGGCGCCTAGTTTTACACTTTCGAATTCACTAGTGAAGACAGGGATCTTGTCTGTTCTAGCTGTTTTGACAACGCTTTCGATGACTGAAACAACGACATTATCAAGGGGAACATAAATAGCCTCTCCTTTTGCCACAGCAGTACGGGTGGCCATTAGGGCATCAGAAGATTTTGACACAGGAATCTCGACAATGGTGATATCTTTCTTCAATGTCTTAAGCTCTTCTACTTGTTTGACCGAGTTTGGCTCTCCAGGATTATAGAGGACAGCAAGATGCTTCAGATGTGGAACAAGCTTTTTCATTAGTTTCAGGTGTTCTTTTGTAGAGGGAGTGTCCATAGTCCCTGTAACAAATCCATCCGGTTTTTTTGGATCTTTGACAAGATTGGCGGCAACGGGGTCAGAAACAGCACCGAAAACAAGAGGAATATTACTATCCCGATTGGCTGAAAGCACAGCTTGTGCTGAAGGGGTGCCGATTGCAACGATTACTGAGGGATCCAGTCCGACAAATTTTTGAGCAATTTGGGCCGCAAGGCTGATATTCCCCTGGGCATTTTCAAAGGTAATATGTAGGTTTTTTCCTTCGGAATAACCTAGTTTTTCAAGGCCATCTATCAACCCCTTTCGGAAAGCATCTAGAGAAGGGTGTGCAACAATTTGAGTGATTGCGAGCGACTTTGTCTCAATATTTTTAGAGGCACTAAGGCCGAAAATTGGATTCAGTAAAAAGCATAAAAGAAATAATAATAGGGAGTTAAGTACTCTATTTTCGTTTTTTGTGAAGTTTGAAGTTCGGGTCATTTCTGTATTCATCGGATCTATCTATTTTTAAACTGTAATTAAAAGGCGAAAATTTGGTAAAAAGCTCACAAAAGCTTCTAAATCGAAAATCTAGCCAATAGGACCCTATATATTCATTCGTACAGGTCATACTTCTTTCCCTTAAGCTATACAGTTGTAATCAGCACAACCTCCCATAAACGGAACATAAATACAAGTCAGTTGTTACCCCAAAATCCGCGATAGGAAGTTACATTTCTCCTTCAAGTTCAAGGGGACGCAGTTTTTTCGATCGAGCGCGAGTTTTTTTAGGTGTTAAATTTTTAAATCAGCAATAATTGACCCAAAGCGCTAAAAGTTACTCTAAA
>JABJFC010000012.1 GCA_018662925.1 Alphaproteobacteria bacterium
TTCTGTTGTTGAGATTAGTTTGGCTTTTTATCTTTCCTTATTAAACCCCAATAACAGGAGGACCTGGTATTTTTGTCTGGTTTGTCGCTTCTTAAAGACAACAAAAATTAACTCACTCACCTAATTTTGCAATTTGCTCTTGTAAAAGAATTTTCTCCTCAAAATTGCCTCCGAATAATTAAGGAGAAGAGTTATGAAGAAAGTCGAATTGGAAAATCGTGGTGGTGTGCCTACATATATTACTTTTTTTATAAAGCAGATATGATGGCAATGTAACTAGGTCAAAAACATTGTGAAACTTTTTCGTAATCCGAACTTGTTCTGCCTATTCCGAGGAGAGGGTTGTGTTGTTTGGGATTACGGAACGCATAATCAGTATGAGCTTAACAAAGAATATTTTGATCGATTGCAGTTACGGGGTCAAAACTCGGAGTTTTGTTTTTCAAGCATAGATGAAGAATTATTAGAGGCCAATTTATTAAGTAGGCAAGAATATGAAGACAAATTGTGGGGTTGGGACCAGCTTGCTAAGATATTTCACATGGGGACAAGCGATCTCAGTTTGGCTGAGAGCTATAACAGTAATGAAGAATGGGCCCACCTCTATTTAGATCATTGTGAAAAAGTGGAAAACGATTGTGGCTCTCTTTTTGTGGAGAGAGAGGGGGAGGTAACCTCTCTTCCGGCCCCAGATTTTTCCCTATACGATGATGTTACCTTGTTAAGCGTTTTAAAAAACAGAATGACCTCTCGGTGCTTTGATGGCAAAAAGACGCCTCTAAACACCCTCAGCACTCTCCTTTTTTCCTGTTTTGGCCTGATTCACGGGCCCTGGAGTCACCTGAAGGAATTGGGGTTAAAAGAATTGGGCATTCGAAAGTCGAGCCCGTCGGGGGGAGGACTCCATCCCACGGAGGCTTATGTCCTCATTTTGAATGTGGAAGGCATAACTCCAGGGCTCTATCATTACAATGTGAAAACCCATTCTTTGACTGAGATTCAAAAAGGTACTTACGGTGATAAATTAGTAGACTTTTTGGTGGGCCAATATTTTGCAAAAGATCTTTCCTTTGGGGTATTTTTAACGGCCTATTTTGAAAAAATGTGGGGAAAATACCCCCATTCTCGGGCCTATCGCGTGGCGTTGATGGACGTGGGACATCTGTCCCAAACCTTTCAATTATGTGCCACTGGGTTGAAACTCTCCACATGGTTGACGGGGGTGTTTAAAGATACTGAAGTCTCTCAATTTTTAAAATTGGAAGGGATTCATCAGGCGCCCCTGTTCTTTGTAGGCGCGGGGACCGGAGACCCATCCCCTTTGGATCCCATAATGATCGAGGCCCTGAAAGACCGAAAATGAAGAAGACAAGAAAAAACTAATTACATTTAAGATTCAAGGAGTTCATAAAATTTTAGTAAAATTGAATTTGAAAATCTGAAAAATGTGTTACAGTTATCGGTGAAGTTTAGGTAGGCAAACATAAAGAATAGAAAAATGGATTTAGAGAAGGTTAAGGTATTTTACCGTGTAGCCCAAGAAGGGGGTATAACACGAGCGGCTGAGAAGTTAAATATTGCTCAGTCGGCGGTCAGTAGGACGATCTCCCTCCTGGAGGAAGATCTTGGGACATGTCTTTTTTCTAGACATCAAAGGGGGGTCGAACTTAGTGAATCGGGGAGAATTTTATTTTCTTCTGCACAGAACATAGTCTCGCTTGCAGATCTTGCTCGTACCGAAATAGATGACATTAAGTTTGAGGCGCGTGGTAAATTAAGTGTGGTTACGACTTCTGGTTGTGCAAATATCTGGTTGCAACAATATTTACCTGGTTTTTACAAAAAGTATAAAAACATGAGGGTAAAAATTATAGGTTGTGATACGGATATAGAAATTGAGAAAAGATCTGCTGACGTTGCTATCAGACCATTTCTTCCTCATCGTCATGATCTTATTCAACAATATCTGAAGACATGTCATTTAAAGGTGGTAGCGAGTAAGGAATACCTGTCAAAATTTGGGACTCCCAAAACATTTGAGGAACTGAACGAACATCGCATTGTGTGTTTACCACAAGAGGTGATGTTACCTTTTGGAAATGTTAATTGGTTGCTCACACTTGGTGCTAAGCCTGGAAAGGCAAGGGTTCCTTATTTTGAGGTAAACTCGTCTGTAGGATTAATTGCGGCAGCTGAAAATAATATGGGCGTTGTTGCAATGGATAGAGATTTTCTGAAATTAAAAGGTTCGCACTTAGTTGAAGTTTTCCCCGAGCATGAAGGACAAAAGGTTAATCTCTACTACATCTATCCGAGTCAGCTCAAAAATTCTAAGCGCATCACATCCTTGGGTGAGTACTTGGTAGAGCAGCTTAAGAAAGAGCCTTCATACGATCCTAGTCAGGAGATTGAGCCTGGTGAGGTGCCGAAGGAGTTTCGGGCAAAGATTAGTGCCTAGGGCGTTCGTTAGGTAAAACTTGGAGTTGATCTCCATTCTATTAACGAATCATTTCTAAAACACATCCATCACGCGTGATCCCCCAAAACTTGTTTGGAGCGTTTATTTAGTGATGTGTCCACAAGCCCCAAAACTTATGCTTTTATTTAGTGATGTATCGGATCATCTCCCGGATCACCCTAAAACATATGCTTTGGATCGAAGAGCAGCGTAAAGTTGTGCCAGGAGGCATATTTGCCTGCAGGGAGCCTGAGGGGGCTGCAGGAGGGATGACGGACAGCGCGAAGGGCTGCATCTCCGGCGACGCGGTATTGGGTGTCAGTTTGATAACGGCTCTTATCAACAATTTGGGCATCTAGGACTTTTGCTTCGGGGCTCATGATCAAGTGAATATTGACGGCAATAGTTTCTGCCCCTTTGACCCCCACGGGTGGTGTCCAGCACCGCATCAATTGCTGTTTTAAGGCATCGATCTCGCTGATGGAGATTGTGTTTCCCTTTTCAGGGGCGCGGTTAATTTGTTTTTTTTTTGCTTCCTCGGTCAGAGGCTCTTCCGTCTTTTTAAGATCCTCTACCGCCTTGATCACACTGTCAAAAGGATCGTCCTGCTTTTGCTTTAAGAACGGCTTTTCCTCCGGCTTTTTCGGTGGCTGTTTTACTTCAGGCTTTTTTTCTTTTTGAGGAGGCTTGGGCTTTGGATCAGGCTTTGTGTCTGGCCGTTCTGGTTTTTGTTGAGGAGTGGGCGTGACGTCCTTGGTGATGGGCTTTTGCTTGGGGGCAGGAGGGGGCTTAGGCTTGGGTTCGGGCTTTTTCTCTGGCTTCTTTTCAAAGACCTTTTTCTTGCGTATGGGCGGTGCCTGGGTTTTCTTGCCAATAGGAACCACTTCTACCGGAATGGGGCTATCGATGGTATCAAAGGGTGACCGAAGAGCTGGTACACCAAAAATGAGAAACGCGATAAATATAACGTGAAAGGCTCCCGAAAAAACAAATCCTCTATTCTTAATGGTCAAGGAATTTAGAAAGTTCTTAAGAGGATTCACTATGGGCATTTTTAGGAGGACTTCTTTTTTGGTGCCATGGGGATCTCGGCAAGAAGGGCCACTTTGGCAAAGCCTGCCGCACTGATGGCACCCATCACCTCCATAATATGTCCGTACTCCAGAGTCTCGTCCCCTCTAATGAAAATTTTGGTCTCCAAATTGTTTTGGGTCACCGTTGTCAGACGTGCAGAGAGATCCTCGAGGGCTGTCTCCGTTTCCTGAATGAAGATCTTTCCCTTCTTATCGATGGAAACAGTTAGCGGCTCCACCTGATCTGTGAGGCGCGCGGCATCTGTCTTGGGAAGATCTACTGGCACGCCAACCGTCATCAAGGGAGCCGTCACCATGAAAATAATAAGGAGCACCAACATAACATCCACCAGTGGCGTTACATTGATCTCGCTCATGGGAGCGAACCCCCTTTGCTTATTTCTTCTAGATTTTTGAGCCAGGGAAATTGCCATGATTAACTATCACTCTCTTCCAATTGGCGGGAAATAATTGAGCCAAACTCGCTGGAAAAAGATTCCAGCCGATTTCCATACCGGTTAATATCTGCGGAAAGTTTATTATAGGCAACAACGGCAGGAATGGCGGCGACGAGGCCGAACGCTGTTGCAAGCAGTGCCTCGGCAATACCAGGAGCCACAACGGCTAGGTTGGTGTTTTTTTGGAGTGCAATGGACTGAAAGCTATGCATGATGCCCCAGACTGTTCCAAAGAGCCCGATGAACACGGCCGTAGCGCCAATGGATGCCAAGAAACCCATGCGTCTTTCCAGGACATCTATCTCTCGCCCAACGGTTACATTCATAATGCGATCAATGCGATCCTGAATGGTGGCTCGTAAATCCGATGTGGCGGCTTTTCCTTTGGTAAGGGAGCGGCGCCACTCACGCATGGCGGCGCAAAAAACCGACTCCATAGGATTCTTGGGCTTTTGAGCAATGCGATCATAGAGATCGTCAAGGGCGCCACCAGACCAGAATAGATCTTCAAAAGTACTCGCTTGGAGAGCCAGAGTTCTTAGGCGAGAAAATTTGCTGAAAATGATGCTCCATGACCAAAAAGAGGCCAATAACAAAATCAGCATGACGATTTTCACGACGGGATCGGCTTGGGAAATCATGCCCCAGAGTGAAAAATCGATAGCAGAAGTGCCACTAAGGGCTGCGGCAGTAAGATCTGAACCTTGCATAAGTTATCCTCGTTTAAGGGGTTGTTTGAAAAGGGTTAAAATATTTTCCGGAATGCGTATGGGATGCCCATCGGTCGTGATAAATACAAGCCTTACTGACAATTGTGTCAGAAGTGTTTGATCTCGGTAAATCTGTTGATCCATCATTAGACTCGCATTTTTTATCTCATCTACTGTTGTATGGATTTCTAGCAGATCGTCAAGATGTGCTGGCTTTAAAAAATCAATATTACACGAGCGCAGGACAATAACACATTGTTGTTCTTTCATAAGGGAAGATTGCTCAAATCCCAGGGCGCGCAGGAACTCTGTCCGGGCTCGTTCCGCAAATCGAAGATAGCTCCCGTGGTAAACAATGCCGCCGGCATCTGTGTCTTCGAAATAGATTCGGACGGGAAAGCGGTGGGGGGAGAATTGTTCAGCAGGCATTAAGTGTCCTCTTGGAAAAGGTCAGATTGACCCTCCCGAGCTGGTGCCTCAAGTCCCAAGTAAGCAAATGCCTGCTGGGTCAACATGCGTCCGCGTGGGGTGCGTTGCAAAAAGCTTTCCTGAATCAGGTATGGCTCAATGACATCTTCGATCACGTCCTTTTGTTCCGACAGGGCGGCCGACAATGTTTCTAGTCCTACAGGGCCACCAGCATAAGTCTCGGCAATATAGGATAGATAGCGCCGATCCATGGCATCTAAACCTCGGCCGTCTACATCAAGATGACTCAAGGCCATATCGGCTGCTTGTTTATCTACGGGAAGGGTGCCCTTAACCGTGGCAATGTCGCGCACCCGGCGCAATAGGCGCCCCGCAATACGCGGTGTTCCCCGTGAGCGGCTGGCAATTTCATGGGAACCATCACGGGTTAATTCCAAGTCCACAAGGCTCGCTTGACGATCAACAATATGCTGCAGCTCTGGAACTTCGTAAAAATTCAGGCGTAGAGGAATGCCAAATCTCTCTCGAAGAGGGCGTGTAATAAGTCCAGATCGCGTTGTTGCGCCCACTAATGTGAACGGAGGGAGATCAATGCGAATGGAGCGCGCTGATGGGCCTTCTCCAATGATCAAGTCCAGTTGAAAGTCTTCCATGGCAGGATACAGAATTTCTTCTACAGCAGGACTCAAGCGATGGATCTCATCGATGAACAAAACATCTTTTGGTTGAAGGTTTGTCAATAAGGCCGCTAAATCCCCTGCCTTTGAAATAACAGGTCCCGAAGTGGCTCGAAACCCTACGCCCAATTCATGAGCAATGATCTGTGCCATGGTGGTTTTTCCCAAGCCAGGAGGCCCATGAAGGAGCACATGATCCATGGCATCACCTCGTCCTTTTGCGGCAGTGATAAAGACTTTGAGGTTTTCACAGGTTTGACGCTGTCCTACAAAAGACGCCAGGTCCTGTGGGCGTAGGGCATGATCGGTCTGCTCTTGAGCTGTGGGATTACGATCTACAAGGCGGTCCGGCATATTCACAGTGCGGCGCTCCCTGTGGAGAGCAATTTCAAGGCGGCGCGAATCAGTTCTTCTGCCGAGGGTTCTCCTTCATGTGATTGGAGAATTCGTGTCAAAACGTCATGGGCTTCTGCACGACGATATCCCAAATTGGTTAAGGCAGAGAGGGCTTCATCTTTGGTTCGCACAAGAGGAGATGCTGCTTCGGCGCCTCCTTTCGAAGGAAATGGAACAATGCCAGGGGCACCGAATTGGGGCACTTTATCTTTTAATTCGGTAACGATGCGCCCCGCGAGCTTGGGACCGACGCCATCGGCGCGTGTGATCATGGCTTTGTCTTCAGCCAATAGCGCATTCGTCAGGTCATTAGCAGATAAGGCACTTAGTAAGGCCAGACCAACGCGAGCGCCAACACCTTGCACGGTGGTAAGGAGTTTGAACCAGCCTTTTTCTTCCGGCGTCGCAAAGCCGAATAAGGTTAATTGTTCCGCTCGCATGATGGTTTCAACTTGAACTTCACAGGCTTCACCTACTTCAGGTAACTGGGACAGAGTCTGGTTGGAGCAAAACAGTTGATAGCCGACTCCTTGGACATCAATAATAATCGAGTCTTCCAGGCGGGTATCGATGAGGCCTTTAAGTTTTGCAATCATCGGTTTCGACCCCTCTATTTTCTAAAACTATGTTCCCCATTTGGCCCGTGTTTCCCGCATATGGTAATGACAAATGGCGACGGCGAATGCGTCGGCCGCATCGTATCGTACTTTCTCATCTAAGGGAAGGATGTGTTTTATCATTTGGGATATTTGTTCTTTAGAGGCATGGCCCGATCCTACGACGGCTTTTTTGATCTGATTAGGGGCGTATTCTGCCACTGGGAGATTGGCTTGGGCAGGGACCAGGAGGACCACGCCTCTTGCTTGGCCCAGCTTAAGGGTGGAAACGGGATTTTTGTTCACGAAAGTTTCTTCAACAGCAGCTTCGTCCGGATCATAGTCATGTATTACTTTTGTGAGGCCCTCGTGAAGAAAGGAAAGACGCTCGGCCATTGAAAGTGTTGGAGGGGGGGATACGGTTCCATGGGAGACTGGCCGAAGACGATTTCCATCACATTGAATAATGCCCCAGCCTGTTATGCGGAGACCTGGGTCCAGTCCAAGGATGCGCATTAGGAGGTAAGTTCTTTTAGCACATCGTCCGACATTTCATAATTTGCGGAGACAGTTTGGATGTCATCATTGTCTTCTAAAGCGTCAATCAGCTTTAAGAGAGTGCGTGCCGTATCCGCGTCAACTTTTATGGTGTTTTGAGGAACCCAAGAGAGGGCCGCACTTTCCGGATCTCCAAATTTTTGGGCCAAAAAGTCGCGTGTTTTGGCGAATGATTCTTTGGGGCACATTATTTCGTGACTGTCATCGGTAGAATTCACGTCTTCGGCACCCGCCTCAATGGCGGTCTCAAACATTTCATCGGCTGACGCGACTTTTGCAGGATAACGAATTTGTCCTAGGCGATCGAATCCAAAGCTCACACTATTGGTTTCACCTAAGTTTCCGTTGTGTTTGTTAAAGGCGGATCTGACTTCGGAGGCTGTTCGGTTGCGGTTATCAGTGAGACCGTCGACGATGATCGCAACACCGCCAGGCCCGTATCCTTCATAGCGAATTTCCTCAAAGATCGTATCATCATCTCCGACGGCACCACGCTTGATGGCGCGTTCCATGGTGTCTTTGGGCATATTGGAGCTGCGCGCTGTTCCAATAGCCGTTCGAAGGCGTGGGTTCGCGTCTGGATCAAGGCCTCCCTCTTTTGCAGCGACTGTTAGCTCTCGAATGATCTTTGTAAATAGCTTGGCTCGTTTGGCATCCTGAGCGCCTTTTCGATGCATGATGTTCTTAAATTGGGAATGCCCGGCCATGATATATTTTTACCCTTCGTCATTTATCACCAAAATACACGATGAATTTCTAGCATCCTTTTGGGAGGAATTGAAGGGGGGATGTAAATTCTCCCTGGCTAAGAGGAATAAACTATGATAGAAATTCATCAACAATAAGAAAAGAACCATTTACAGTTAGAAGGTACAATTTATGACACACTCGACTAACGATATGAAGCCGTGGCTGATGCTTTTGGTCGTTTCCCTTTTTGTTATAATCCTCTGTATGGATTTTACGGCTGTGAACTTGGCATTGATTGCCATTTCCGAAGATGCACAGACTGATTTGGATACCATTCAATGGTTGTTGAGTGGGTATATTCTGATGCTAAGTGCGTTCGTACTGCCAGGAGGGCGCCTTTCGGACATTTATGGCAAGCGATGTATTTTCCTTTGGGGCGCAATTATATTCAGTGTTTCTTCCCTTATTATAGGCGCCACCAACCATATTGGTGTGATCATTTTTGGCCGGTTTTTACAGGGCATTGGTTCAGCTCTCATCATTCCCAACTTATATGCTCTTACTTTTATTTCTTTTCCCAGAGAAAAGCAGGGGATGGCTATTGGAATCGTTAGTGGAGCTGCTGGCTTGGGGCTTGCGTTGGGGCCAAGCATAGGTGCGTTCATGGTGCGTTCATTATGGAGATTGCCAATTGGCGTTGGATATTTTTCATCAATATCCCCCTATCGGCAATGGTGTCGTGGGTGATTTTTGCTCTCACAAATAAGGATCCTAAGCGAGATAAAAGTAAAAAAATGGACTTAGAAGGAACAGCATATTTGGTTGTCAGCTTAGTGAGCCTAATGTTTGGGCTCAACAAATCATCTGAATGGGGAGCCACTTCTTTGACGTTTTGGAGCGTTATGGCTTTAAGCGCTGTTTCGTTTTTACTTCTTATACGGGTACAGAGAAAAAAGTCGTCTCCTCTTATTCCAATGGATCTTTTGGCCAACAAAGCCTTTTCGACGTGTTCTGCGGCCTATGTAGCCTTTTCCTACTCTTTTTCGTCGGCGCTTTTTTTATTAGGACTCTATATGCAAAGTATCCTGGAATATTCGGCCATGTACGCAGGAACTGTCTTTATAGCCATGACATTGACAATGGGAGTGCTTTCACCCTTTGGGGGGACGCTGACAGACAAAATTGGAGGGCGGGCTCCTATAGGCTGGGGGATGGCTGTGATTGCCGTTGCTTCTGTCCTGTTCTCGACTTTTTCTCCAAGTACTTCTGTTTATCAGTTGGTCGGCGTTTTGGTTTTTCTTGGCCTGGGGTTCGGAGTTGTTAACTCGGCCTTGAATACCGTGATGCTAAAGTCAGTTAAAGAAGACGAAGTCAGCACTGGCTCTGGGACATTTACAATGATAGGAACCTTTGCAAATTCCCTCGGCGTTGTGATAAGTACGGAGTTATTGTTGAGTTGGGGTAAAAAGGATGTATTTTCAGCCATTCAATCCAGTGGCCTTTCTCTTTCATGGGATCAGCTGAAAATTGTTGAATCGGTCATGTCTAGCACCCACTATGACATCAAAAAATTATCAGAGTTTTCACCAGAGATATTTACACAACTTATGACGCATATAAATGCGTCATTTGTCAGTGCCATGGGCAGTACAATGCTGGTTTGTGCTTTTCTGTCATCCATCGGGACTCTGATTGTCTTTAAGGGGCTAAAAAAACAGAAAAATTCAAACAAATTACATGCACAGAAGGCGAATTCTCTCTAGAAGTTTCATAGGTGTTATGATAATTGTTTCAATAATTAAATAATTTAATACGGGCAAGGCGATAAATGACAGAATCTATTACGGAAGGAATTCCCCCAAGGAGTTGGATAATTTTGGGAGTGGTTGCGTTTTTGGTAGTCATTTTAAACTTTGACTTCACCTCCGTTAATCTTGCGCTCGTTACTATTTCGCAAGCGACTCACTCTGATTTAGACACGATTCAGTGGATGCTAAGTGGCTATGTTCTTATGTTGAGCGCCTTTGTCATACCAGCGGGCCGTCTATCGGATATCTATGGAAAAAGAAACGTTTTTTTCTGGGGAGCTTTCTTTTTTGCAGGATCTTCTTTTTTGATTGGTGTGACTGATAATATTTGGATCGCTATTCTGGGCCGGTTTTTTCAGGGACTGGGGGCTGCTTTGTTTGTCCCCACTATTTATGCCATGGTTTTTATGGCTTTTCCCATAGCTAAGCGGGGAATGGCAATTGGCCTGGTTGCTGCGGCTGCTGGCTTAGGATTAGCCCTTGGCCCGACCATTGGGGCGTTTATTATAGAAGTTTCTAGTTGGCGGTGGATCTTTTTCATCAACCTACCCTTATGTGCTATTGCAGCGACGGTGTTATATTCTGTGACCGAAAAAGAACAAAAGCCGGAGACGCGAGAAAAGCTGGATATTCCAGGAATGTTTTTACTTGTTGTCTCTCTTATCGTGATAATGTTTGGGTTGAACAAATCATCGGACTGGGGGATCGCATCTGCTCCCTTTGTGGGTGTCATAGCGGCGGGTGCTTTTCTGATATTTCTCTTTGTTCGAAATCAACAAAAGCAAAAATCTCCGCTGCTTCCTTTAGATTTATTACGCAATAAGTCATTCTTGATTTGTATATCCCTCTATATTTCCTTCCAATACATATTTTCGACCTCCCTCTTCATTTCGGGCCTTTATATGCAAAGTATATTGAACTATACCCCTGCTTATGCTGGAACGGTGTTTATGGCCATGACCTTGTCTATGGGAGCCCTGTCGCCTTTTGGGGGGACGATGACCGATAAGTGGGGAGGGCGTTTACCCATTACCTTGGGCATGTGTCTCCTATGTATTGCGAGTATTTTCTTTGCACGTTTAACTTCCTACAGTTCGGTTCTGAATATGGTTAGTGTCTTGATTCCTTTGGGGGTTGGGTTAGGCCTGTGCATCTCCTCTATTAACGCAATTATGTTAAAGTCTGTGAAGAAAGATGAGCTTAGCACGGCCTCTGGCGCTTTTTGTGGAATTGGAATGTTTGCAAACGCTTTGTCGGTGGTTCTGAACACGGAAATATTAATTTGGTTAGGAAAGAGTAATGTTTTTGCTCTGATCCAAAAAAGTGGTCTTGCTTTATCGGTGGCTCAAAAACAGATTGTGGCTTCGTTAATGTCTAGCACTCACTATGAGCTCTCTCGGATCGCCAAATTTTCACCGGACATTTTGTCACAGTTGATGATTTATATTGATGAATCATTTGTTGGGGCCATGTCCGTGGTTATGACCATTACAGCTTCGATTGCTGCCATTGCTGCCTTCATTGCTGCTAGAAAGCTTAAATCGATTAAGGAAATACAGTCTATTGCAAAAGCCGCCTAGGGGGCTTGCGTTTTAGTTTTCTTTTTTGTCCCCAATAGGAGCAAATGAATTTGTCCTTGTAAATTCGAATTGTGAATTCGAGATTACAAGGAAGAATTCTAAGTTTTTAAGGGGATGTATAAGGCGAAAAATGACTAACCTATTGGATAGAAAAGATTTTCTTGAGAGAATTGAAAAAAATTTTAAGATACATCCTATCACGGCTTTGTTAGGACCTCGTCAGTGTGGAAAGACGACCCTTGCTCTCTAAGGAGGAAAATACAGATTTTACGAGATGAATCCATTGGACGGCTCGTGACGCCTTTGTTAAAATCACAGGTGTAAGCAGTGAAATACTATTCTAGAGTTGGCAACGAGCTAAACGAACAAGGGGAGGCCTTCATGAAAGACAAATTGCCTATAAAGTTATCTGTAATGTTTTTGGCTATGGCGTTTCTTACGCAGGCATGTACAGCGCCTCCTGATAAGAAGGAAGTAAAGTCTCATGCCAAAGAGGAAGCGAGTTGGACCACTTGCCAGCCAGTCTTCAAAGAATTGTGTGGATACAAACATACGGTGTCAACTTTATCGCGGCGATATCCGGGAAAAATGCCAGACAGTAAACAGAAATTAATTGAGCAAGCACTTAGTGAAATTCAACACTTTAACACGAAGAGCAAATTCCACGCTGCATGTATGAGCTTACAGTCGGGAAGAAAATTTCAAAACTCTGAGTGGAAATTGAAAAATATATGTAAGGATATTACTAAAGGGAGAAGACCGGACTAAAGTGTATAGAAGCACGGTCAGTGAGAAAATTTCGCGTCAAATGTGGCCTCATACCCAAAATCCGCGATAGGAAGTTACATTTCTCCTTCAAGTTCAAGGGGACGCAGTTTTTTCGATCGAGCGCGAGTTTTTTTAGGTGTTAAATTTTTAAATCAGCAATAATTGACCCAAAGCGCTAAAAGTTACTCTAAA